>NZ_JBHWGD010000009.1:0-14714 GCF_042733235.1 Kitasatospora sp. NPDC059722 | reverse complement strand
CTGTGGGGCGGGGGCGCGCCCCCCCCCCCCTCACCCCCCCCCCCCGCACCCCGCCGCTTTCCTTGACCCCCCCCCCCCCCCCGGGGCCCCCCGGGCCCGCGGCCCCGGCCCCCGCCCCGGGGAACCGGAACCACCGGCCACACCCGGCCCTCGCGGGCCGTCGACCACCTGTGGAGAACCCATGAGCAAGCTCGCCGGAATCCCCCTGTCCGTCCTCGACGTCGTGCCCGTCTTCGCCGGCGGGACCGCGACCCAGGCGCTGCGCGACACCGTGGCCCTCGCCCCCAAGGTCGAGGCGCTCGGCTACCTGCGCTACTGGGTCGCCGAGCACCACAACACCCCGAGCCTCGCCACCTCGGCACCGGGGGTCCTCGTCGGCAGCCTCGCCGCGGTCACCACCACCCTCAAGGTCGGATCGGGCGGCGTGCTGCTGCCCAACCACGCACCGCTGGTCGTGGCCGAGCAGTTCGGCACGCTGGAGGCCCTGCACCCGGGCCGGATCGACCTCGGCCTCGGGCGCGCGCCCGGCACCGACCCGCTCACCGCCCGCGCGCTGCGCCGGGTGCCCGAGCTGGGCCAGGACGACTTCGCGCACCAGATAGCCGAGCTCGACGGGTACTTCGCGCCCGGCTCCCCCGACTCCGGCATCGTCGCGGTGCCCGCCGCCGACGGCCGCCCGGACCTCTGGATGCTGGGCTCCAGCCCGTCGAGCGCCCAGGCGGCCGGCGCGCTCGGCCTGCCGTACGCCTTCGCCCACCAGATCAACCCGCACGCCGCGGCGCACGCCCTGGAGCTGTACCGCAGGTCCTTCCGGCCCTCCGCCCACCTCGACCGGCCCCGCACCCTGGTCGCCGCGCTGGTCACCGTGGCCGAGACCGACGCCGCGGCCCGGGCCGCGGCCGCACCTTACCTCCTCGGCAAGATACGGATGCGCATGGTGCCGCGCTTCGACGCCTTCCCGTCCGCGCGGGAGACCGCCGCGCACGTGTTCTCCCCGGCCGAGCGGCAGTTCCTGGACGACCTGGTCGAGCCCCAGCTGGTCGGCGGCCCGGAGACGGTCCGCGAGAAGCTCACCGCGCTGGTGGCGCGCACCGGCGCGGACGAGCTGATGGCGCTGACCATCGTGCCCGACCAGGGCGAGCGGCTGCGCTCCTTCGAGCTCCTCGCCGAGGCCGCGGCCGCGGTGCGGCCCGGGGCCGGCACCGAGGGTGTTTCAGTTCGGCTTTAGAGATCCCCGAGAGAGTCGTGCACGGTCCAGAGTCCGCCAGCCGCCCCGGAGTTCGAATGCGTTCGCGCCGCACCGCCCCGCTCGAAGCCGTGCTGCTGTCCGTTCTCGTGCTCGTCGGCGCCCAGGCCTGCGGCCCCGGCGCCGACGGCACGCCGGGCGGCTCCGGGCCGCGCACCGGCGGCCACCTGACGTATGCGGTGAAGAAGGAGCCGGACTGCTGGGACCCGCACACCAGCGCCCAGGACGTGACGGCCTTCGTCCAGCGGCCGGTGTTCGACTCATTGGTCTACCAGACCCCGGACGGCGAGCTGGAACCCTGGCTCGCGCAGTCCTGGCGCACGAGCGAGGACGGCGAGGTCTACACCTTCACCCTCCGCCAGGACGTGACCTTCCACGACGGCACACCGCTCGACGCCGAGGCGGTGAAGGCCAACTTCGACCACATCACGGCCAAGGAGACCCGCTCCCAGTACGCCGCGGGCCTGCTCGGCCCGTACCAGGGGACCACCGTCACCGGGAAGTACCAGCTGGAGGTGCGCTTCGAGCGCCCCTACGCACCCTTCCTGCAGGCCCTCAGCACCACGTACCTGGGCATCGCCTCGCCGGCCTCGCTCAAGGCCGGCGCGGACAAGCTGTGCTCCGGCACCGACTCGGTGGGCTCGGGCCCGTTCAAGGCCGGCGCCTACCTGCGCGGCCAGCAGCGGCAGTACAGCAGGAACCCCGGCTACCAGTGGGCCCCCGAGCACGCCGGGCACAGCGGCCCGGCCGTGCTCGACTCCCTCACGCTGCGGTTCATCGCCGAGGACACCACCAGGGTCGGCGCGCTGACCTCGGGCCAGGTGTCGGCCATCGACGCCGTCCCGGCCAACCAGGCGCCCATGGTGTCCCGGGATCCCCACCTCGGCATCCTCACCATGGACGTCCCCGGCGTGGTGGACACCTTCTTCCTCAACACCCGCAGCGAGCTCTTCTCCGACGTGCGGGTGCGCACGGCCTTCCAGCGCGCCATCGACCTCGACGCCATCACCAAGTCCGTCTTCCAGGGCACCGGCACGCGCGCCTGGAGCCCGCTCGCCCCCTCCACCCCGCACAGCTACGACGCCGCCCTGGAGAAGAGCTGGCCGTTCGACCGCGCGCTGGCCGGCCGGCTCCTGGACGAGGCCGGCTGGACCGGCCGCGACGCCCAGGGCTACCGCACCAAGGACGGCCGCACGCTCACCGTCGTCGCACCCGTCTACGGCAAGCCGAGCCTCTTCTCACAGGCGGTCCAGGGCGATCTGAAGAAGTCCGGGATCAGACTGGACCTGGCCGCCTCCACCGACGCCACCGAGGTCGCGGGACGGCTGGCCCAGGGCCGCTACGACGTGGTCGAGACCTCCTGGGGCCGCGCCGACGGCGACATGCTCAGCCACTTCTTCCTCACCACCGAGGGTTCGGCCATCGGCCACAACTTCTCCCGGGTCTCCGACCCCGGGGTCGACGACTGGCTCCGGCGGGCCCAGGCGTCCCAGTCGCCGGACGAGCGCGCCGCGGACTACGCCGAGGTGCAACGCTGGGCGCTCGATCAGGCGGCCGTGGTGCCCGCGTACGTCGTGAAGGCCGCCGTGGGCGTGAACCGGAAGGTGCACGGCCTGCGCCTCGGCAGCTCGGCCTGGCCCGAGTTCTACGGCGCCTGGACGGAGGCCCGCTGATGCCCGCTCTCCTGCGTGTCGTCGCGTCCCGGCTCGGGGGCGCCGTCCTCGTGGTCTGGGGCGCGGCCAGCTGCGCCTTCCTGGCGCTGCACCTGATCCCCGGCGACCCGGTGAACGCCATCGTCGGCTCGAACTCCCTGGTCGGCGACGAGCAGCGGGCGGAGGTCCGGCACCACTACGGCCTCGACCAGCCGCTGGCCGTCCAGTACCTGCGCTACCTGCTCCGGCTGGCGCACGGCGACCTCGGCGACTCCTACCAACTGCAGCAGCCGGTCTCCTCCGTGCTCTCCGCACAGTTCCGGCCGACCGCCGAACTGGCGCTGTGGGCCACGCTGGTGGCGGTGGCGCTGGCGGTCGCCGTCGCGGTGCTCACCTCGGGCCACTCCCGGCTGCCGCGCCGGGTGTCGGCCGCGATCGAGCTGGTCGTCGTCTCCACGCCGTCCTTCTGGCTCGGGATCGTCCTGTTGACGGTCTTCTCGTTCCGGCTCGGCTGGCTGCCCGTCTCCGACGGCGACGACGTGCGGTCGCTCGTCCTGCCGGTGGCCACACTGGCCCTGCCGATCGCCGCGGTCCTCATCCCGGTCGTGCGCGAGGGACTGCTGCGGGCCCTGGAGCAGCCGTTCGCGCAGACCGCCCGGGCCCGCGGACTCGCCGAGCCCGCCGTGCGCGTGCGGCACGGGCTGCGGCACGCCGCCCTGCCGGCGCTCACCCTGACCGGCTGGTTCACCGGCACGCTGCTGGGCGGGGCGGTGGTCGTGGAGGACGTGTTCGCCAGGTCCGGGATCGGCCGGGTCACCCTGCAGGCCGTCGAGGGCCGCGACCTCCCGGTCGTGCAGGGAGTGGTCGCGCTGTCCGCGGTGGTGTTCGTCGCCGTGGGCGCGCTGATCGAGGTGCTGTACGCGCTGGTCGATCCGCGGCTGCGCGAGGGAACGGGGGTGACGGCGGCATGACCACCGAACAGCCGGTGCGGACCGGCCCGTTGACGGCGCTGACCGAACGGGTCCCGGGCGTCCGGCCGCGGCCCGGCGTGCTGCTCGCCGCGGCCCTGCTGGCCCTGATCCTGCTGGCCGCCCTCGTCCCGTCCCTGTTCGCGGACGGCAACCCGACCGACACCGATCCGCTGAACGCGCTCCAGCCGCCGGGCTCCGAGCACTGGTTCGGCACCGACCAGCTCGGCCGGGACGTCTTCACCAGGGTGGTGCACGGCACCCGCTACTCGCTCGCGATCGGCGCCGCGGCGACCGGCTGCGGAGTGGCCCTCGCCGTGCTCTGGGGCCTGGCCGCCGCGCTGTCCGGCCGGTTCGGGAACGCCCTGCTGATGCGCATCGCCGACGCGCTGCTCGCGGTGCCCGGCCTGCTGCTCGCCCTCCTGGTCGTCCTCGTCGTCGGCAAGGGCGTGACGGGCGCGACGGCCGCCGTGGCGGTCGGGCTCGCCCCCGGCTTCGCCCGGGTGGTCCGCGCCCAGGCCCTGCTGGTGCGCCGCTCGGGGTACGTCGAGGCCGCCGTCGCGATCGGGGTCCGCCGGTCGCTGATCGTCCTGCGGCACGTCCTGCCCAACACGCTCGCGCCGCTGCTCGTCCTGGCGACCGTCACCCTCGGCGCGTCCGTCTCCACCGGGGCGGCGCTCAGCTACCTCGGCCTCGGCGCCCAGCCGCCGACGCCGGAGTGGGGCGCGATGCTCACCGAGGGCCAGGGCTTCCTCGAACAGGCCTGGTGGATCGCGTTCTTCCCCGGCCTGCTGCTGGTCACCACGGTGGTGACCGTCACCGTGCTGGGACGCCACGCACAGGCACGATCCGAAGGGCGGTCCGCGGCATGACGGAACCACTGATCGACGTGGCCGGGCTCGACGTCAGGTTCGGCACGGGGGGCGGACAGGTCCACGCCGTTCGCGGCGCCTCGCTCAGCCTGGACGCCGGCCGGTGCCTGGCCCTGGTCGGCGAGTCCGGCTCGGGCAAGAGCACGTTCGCCCGCAGCCTGCTGGGCCTCGCCGGACCCACCGCGGCCGTCACCGCGCAGCGGCTGCGCATCTGCGGGGACGACGCCCGGAAGTTCGGGCCGCGCGACTGGCGTGCGGTCCGGGGCCGGCGGATCGGGCTGGTCGCCCAGGACGCACTGGTCGCCCTCGACCCGCTGCGCCCGGTCGGCCGGGAGATCGCCGAATCGTTGCTGACCCACCGGACCGTACCCCGGCGCGATGCCGGGGCGGTGGTGGTCGATCTGCTGACCCGGGTCGGCGTGCCGGAGCCGGCCGAGCGGGCCCGCGCGTACGTCCACCAGCTGTCGGGCGGACTCCGGCAGCGGGCGCTGATCGCCTCCGCCCTGGCGGCGGACCCGGCCGTCCTGATCGCCGACGAGCCGACGACCGCGCTGGACGCCGCCGTGCAGTCCCGGATCCTCGCACTGCTGGGCGAGTTGAAGGCGGCCGGCACCGGCGTGCTGCTGATCAGCCACGACCTCGCCGTGGTCGAGGCCCTGGCCGACGAGGTCGCGGTGATGAAGGACGGCCGCGTCGTCGAGTCGGGCCCGGTCGGCAAGGTGCTCGACCGCCCCCGCCACGCCTACACCCGCTCGCTGCTGGCCGCGGTGCCGGGCGGCCACCCGCGGGCGGCCCGGCCGTCCAGCGGCACCGGCCGCCCGGTGCTGCGGGCCGAGGGCGTCGGCAAGCACTACCAGGGTCCGCGACGCAGCCGGCGGACGGCCGTGGAGCAGGTCTCGTTCACCCTGCACGCCGGCGAGGCGCTCGGCCTCGTCGGCGAGTCGGGCTCCGGGAAGTCCACGCTCGCCCGGATCGCCCTCGGCCTGCTGGCTCCCGACACCGGCGAGGTGCGGCTGGACGGCGAGCCGTGGAGCACGCTGCCCGAACGGGCCCGGCGGGCCCGGCGGCACGCCATCCAGCTCGTCCCGCAGGACCCGCTGAGCGCCTTCGACCCGCGCTGGACGGTGGCCCGGATCATCGACGAGGCCCTGGGCGCCGCGGGAACGGCCCGCGCGGAGCGCCACGACCGGACGGTGCGGCTGCTGCGGCAGGTGGGACTCCCGGAGGAACTGCTGGAGCGCCGGCCGCTCGCCCTGTCCGGCGGCCAGCGTCAGCGCGTGGCCATCGCCCGGGCGCTCGCCCCCGGGCCCCGGGTGCTCGTGTGCGACGAACCGGTGTCGGCGCTGGACGTGTCCGTCCAGGCACAGATCCTCGACCTGCTGCGGGAGTTGCAGGACTCCCTCGGTCTGGCGACGCTCTTCGTCTCCCACGACCTGGCGGTCGTCCGGGAGGTGTGCACACGGGTGATGGTGATGCGCGCCGGCCGCGTCGTGGAGTCGGGACCGGTGGAGGAGGTCCTCGCGACGCCCTCGCACCCGTACACCGCGGAGTTGCTCGACGCGGTACCGCGCCGCACCCGTGCGGCGTTTGGTGCTGCCAAAGAACAGCTTTAGATCCGGCCAATGAGCCGCTGCAAGCCTCGAAGGGCCAATTTCGGACACTCTTGCGCCCCGGAGGCCGCCACTCATGCCCGCCACGCCGAGACCGCCGAGAACCACCAGACTGCCCTCGCTCACCGGGATGCGGTTCATCGCCGCCCTGCTCGTCTTCGCCTTCCACACCACCTGGCAGACCCGGTTCATCCCGGGTGGTGCGGGCGACACCCTCAGCACCGTCTTCGCCAACGCCGGCTTCTACGGCGTGAGCTTCTTCTTCGTGCTCAGCGGCTTCGTCCTGACCTGGTCGGCGCGGCCGAACGACACCGCGCCCCGGGTCTGGCGGCGCCGGCTCGTCAAGATCTACCCGAACCACCTGGTCACCTTCGTGATCGCCGCCGCCCTGATGCTCGCGGCCTCCGACGTCTTCACCACCGAGGGCACGCTGACCAACCTGTTCCTGCTGCAGGCGTGGGTGCCGCAGATCCAGGTCCCCAACACGATGAACGCCGTCAGCTGGTCACTCTCCTGCGAACTGTTCTTCTACCTGAGCTTCCCGTGGCTCCTGCGCCTGCTCGACCGGGTACCGGTACGGCGCCTGTGGGCCCTCGCCGGAGCCCTCGCCGTGTGCACCGTGGCGGTCCCGTGGATCAGCCTGCACACCCTGCACGGACAGCCGCTGCCCTTCATCGCCGACGGCTCGCTCTCCTTCGAGCAGATCTGGTTCGTCTACTTCTTCCCGCCGGTCCGGGCGCTGGAGTTCGTCCTCGGCATGGTCGCCGCCCGGCTCGTGCTGTCCGGCTCGTGGCCGCGGATCGGCCTGTGGCCGGCCGGCCTGATCGCCGTCGGCGGCTACGCCCTCAACTCGGCCGTGCCGTACCTGTACGGCGTCGCGGGCACCGCCGCCCTCTGGCTCACCCCGCTGGTCGCGAGCGCCGCCGTCGCCGACCGCGACGGCACCCCGACCCCGTTCCGGGGCCGGCTCCTGGTACGGCTCGGCGAACTCTCCTTCGCCTTCTACATGGTGCACGGCCTCGTCGTCACGTACGGACACCGGTGGCTCGTCGAGGGGCGGAGCCTGCCGACGGCCGCCGCGGCCGCCCTGCTCGTCGCGGCTCTGGCGTTCTGCCTGGTGCTGGCCCTCGCGCTGTTCACCTGGGTCGAGAGCCCGCTCGTGCGCCTGCTCAGCACACCTCGCGCGGAGCGCCGCGCGCCGCACACCACACCCCTTTCCGTCCCCGCCCTGGAGGCCAAGGAATGACCGACACCACGCGAGCCGCGAGCGACGACCGCCGACCACCGGCGTACCCCCAGGCCCGCGGCTGCCCCTTCCAGCCGCCGTCCGGTTACGACCGGTACCGCGAGGAAGGACCGGTCTCCGCCGTCGAGCTCTACGACGGCCGCCGGGTGTGGGCCGTCAGCGGCCACACCGAGGCCCGTCAGGTCCTGCTCGACGCCGCCACCTTCTCCTCCGACCGCGTCCACCGCGACTACCCGGCCACCGCCCCGCGCTTCGAATCCGCGCGCAAGGTCAAGAACTTCATCGGCATGGACCCGCCGGAACACACCGTCCAGCGGCGCATGCTGCTCTCCACCTTCACCGTCAAGAAGGTGCAGGCGCTGCGCCCCGGCATCCAGCGCCTGGTCGACGAGCTCGTGGACGCCATCGAGGCCAAGGGCCCGGTGGCCGACCTCGTTCCCGACTTCGCGCTGCCCGTGCCGTCGATCGTCATCTGCGAGCTGCTCGGCGTGCCCTACGCCGACCACACGTTCTTCGAACAGCAGTCACGGCGCGTGGTCACCGGGAGCACCACCCTGGAGGACAGCGCCGACGCCTTCGCGCAGCTGAGCTCCTACCTCGACGAGCTGATCCGGCGCAAGGAACGCGAACCGGGCGACGGGCTGCTCGACACCCTGATCGCCGAGCAGCTGGCCGTCGGCGCGCTCTCCCACCGCGAACTGGTGGACATCGCACTGCTGCTGCTCGTCGCGGGCCACGAGACCACCGCGAGCGCCATCGCCCTCGGTGTCCTCACCCTGCTGAAGCACCCGGACCAGCTCGCCGCCCTGCGCGACAACCCGGACGTGCTGCCGACCGCGGTCGAGGAACTGCTGCGCTACATGGCGATCGCCGACGGCGTGGCCCGGTTCGCCACCACCGACACCGAGCTGGGCGGACAGCGCATCAAGGCCGGTGACGGGGTCGTCGTGGTCATCTCCACCGCCAACCGGGACGAGGCCGCCTTCCCCGCGGCCGGGTCGTTCGACGTCGCCCGCGGTGCCCGGCACCACATCTCCTTCGGCCACGGCGTCCACCAGTGCATCGGCCAGAACCTGGCCCGGGCAGAGATGGAGATCGCCCTGTCCACGCTCTTCCGCCGGCTGCCGGGTCTGCGGCTGGCCGTGCCGGAGACGGAACTGCCGGTCAAGGAGGCGGGCGGGGTCCAGGGCGTCTGGAAACTGCCGGTCACCTGGTGACGAGTGCCAATCTGCAGACTGGCAGCGGTACCTGACGGATCAGAACAACGAGGAGAACAATGCGCATCACGGCCGACACCGGAAGGTGTCTGGGCGCGGGACAGTGCGTCCTGTCCGCACCCGACCGCTTCGACCAGTCGACGGAAGGCACGGTGCTCGTGCTGACACCCTCGGTGGAGGGGGAGGCGGAGGAAGCGCGGCTGCGCGAGACCATCGCGCTCTGCCCGTCGCAGGCGATCGCCCTGGAGGCCTGACCATGCCCGTGACGGGAAACCTCGCCGACGCGATCGCCGACCACCGGGCCGGCCCGCGCCCGCTCGGCGAACTGCCCGCCGTACCAGGCGTCTCGGTGCGCGAGCTGTTCGTGCCCGGCCCTCCGGGGGCCCCGGACGTGCGGGTGCGGATCTACCGGCCCGACGCCGAGGACGCCGCGCTGCCCGCGGTGCTCTGGATCCACGGCGGGGGCTTCGTCCTCGGCAACGTGGACGCCGCTCACCACGGCGCCGCGCAGGCCGCCCTGCACGCCTCGGCCGTCGTGGTCGCCGTGGCCTACCGGCTCGCGCCCGAGCACCCGTTCCCGGCGGGTCTGGACGACTGCTGGGCGGCACTGGAGTGGACCGCCGCGAACCCGGCCGAGCTGGGCGCCGACCCGGCCCGGCTCGCCGTGGCCGGCGCGAGCTCCGGCGGCTGTCTCGCCGCGGGCCTCACCCTGCTCGCGCGCGACCGCGGCGGCCCCGCGCTGTGCTTCCAGCACCTGAGCACCCCGGTGCTGGACGACCGGCTGAACACCCCCTCGATGGCCGAGCACACCGCCACACCCATCTGGAACCGGCCGCTCGCCGAGGAGAGCTGGCAGCTCTACCTCGGGGCGGGGCGGGAGACGACGCCGAAGTACGCCGCACCGGCCCGCGCCGCGGACCTCCGCGGCCTGCCACCGGCGTACATCTCCACGGCGGGCCTCGACCCGCTGCGCGACGAGGGACTCCGCTACGGCCTACGGCTCGCCGAGGCGGGTGTGCCCACCGAAGTCCACAACTACCCCGGTGCCTACCACGCCTTCGGCGGCGCGGCGGCCCCGGAGGACCAGCAGCGGATCGCGGTCGAGCACCTGGTCACGCTGCGCCGCGGGCTGCACCCGGACCGCCGGGTTTAGCAGGGTTTAGAACGCGCAAAGGTCGTCGTTAGCCCCGCTGGCGAGGGTGGTTGCCACCAGGTCGTCGTCGACGAGGGAGCACGTCACAGACCATGCGTAGCGACCACTCCGCACCGATCGCCGTCATCGGACTCGCCTGCCGCCTGCCCAAGGCGCCCGACCCCGCCGCGTTCTGGCAGCTGCTCAGCAGCGGCGAGGACGCGGTGGGAGAGGCGCCGGCGGGCCGGTGGTCCGCTGCCGCCCCCGCCCGTGGCGCCTTCCTCGACGAGGTCGACCGCTTCGATGCCGCCTTCTTCGGGATCTCCCCGCGCGAGGCCGCGGCGATGGACCCGCAGCAGCGGCTGATGCTCGAACTCGGCTGGGAGGCGTTGGAGGAGTCCGGAATCGTCCCGGCCGCACTCACCGGCAGCCGCACCGCGGTGTTCGCGAGCGCCATCTGGGACGACTACGCGGCCCTGCACCACCGCCGCGGTGAGGACGCCGGCGACCGCCACGCGGTGACCGGCCTCCACCGCGGGATCCTCGCCAACCGGCTCTCGTACGTCCTCGGCCTCACCGGCCCGAGCCTCACGGTGGACGCGGCACAGTCCTCGTCGCTCGTCGCGGTCCACCTGGCCTGCGAGAGCCTGCGCAGCGGCGAGTCCGAACTCGCCGTCGTCGGCGGGGTCAACCTGATCCTCTCCCCCGGATCCAGTGCCGACAGCGCCCGGTTCGGCGCCCTCTCCCCCGACGGACGCTGCTACACGTTCGACGCCCGCGCCAACGGCTACGTCCGCGGCGAGGGCGGCGTCGCCGTCGTCCTCAAACCCCTCGACCGCGCGCTCGCCGACGGCGACCACGTGCACTGCGTGATCCTCGGCAGCGCCGTGAACAACGACGGTGCCTCCACCGCCCTGACCGTCCCCGACCGGACCGCGCAGGAGGCCGTGCTGCGCACGGCCCACGAGCGGGCCGGCACCCCGCCGCTCGCCGTGCAGTACGTCGAACTGCACGGCACCGGCACGCCGGTGGGCGACCCGGTCGAGGCGGCGGCCCTGGGCGCCGTGCTCGGCCGCGGCCGGACGCCGGACGACGCGCTGCACGTCGGCTCGGCGAAGACGAACGTCGGCCACCTGGAGGGCGCCGCCGGACTCGTCGGCCTGCTGAAGACGGCGCTGGCCATCTCGCGGGGCAGCATCCCGGCGAGCCTCAACTTCCGCGCGCCCAACCCGGCGATCCCCCTGGACGAGCTCGGTCTGCGGGTGCGCACCGAGCAGGGCCCGTGGCCACGGGCGGAGCTCCCGCTGGTCGCGGGCGTCAGCTCGTTCGGCATGGGCGGCACCAACTGCCACGTGGTGCTGGCCGATGCCGCGAGCGTGGCCGAGCTGCGCGGAACGGGCCCGGTGAGCACACCGGCCGGCTCCGCCACCGCTCTCGCCGCCGAACAGGGCGCGGACGGCGCCGGACCCGTCCCGTGGCCGCTGTCCGCACGCGACGCCCGGTCCCTGCGGGCCCAGGCCGCCCGGCTCCGCGACCACCTGGCCACCGGGGCCGGCACCGCCCGCCCGGTCGACACGGCCCATGCGCTGGCCACCACGAGGACGCTCTTCGACGAGCGCGCCGTGGTGCTGGCGGACGACCCCGCCGGGCTGCTGCGCGGCGTCGAGGCGCTGGCCGCCGGCGAGGACCATCCGGCGATCGTGCGGGGGCGGGCGTCCGGCCCCGCGGGCGTCGCGTTCCTGTTCACCGGCCAGGGCAGTCAGCGCGCCGGCATGGGCCGCGAACTCCACGCCGCCCACCCCGAGTTCGCCGCCGCCTTCGACGCCGCCTGCGCCGCCCTCGACCCCCACCTCGACCACCCGCTGCGCGACATCGTCTTCGCCGACGAGGGCACCCCCGAAGCCGCGCTCCTCCACCAGACCCGCTACACCCAACCCGCCCTCTTCGCCCTCGAAACCGCCCTCCACCACCTGGTGGGACGGTTCGGCCTGACGCCGGACCACCTCGCCGGCCACTCCGTCGGCGAGATCGTCGCCGCCCACGCCGCGGGAGTCCTCTCGCTCGACGACGCCGCACTCCTGGTCGCCGCCCGCGGACGGCTCATGCAGGCAGTGCCCACGGGCGGGGCCATGGCCGCCGTCGAGGCCACCGAGGACGAGGTGCTGCCGCTCCTCGACGCGCGCGTCTCCCTCGCCGCCGTCAACGGACCCCGCGCCGTCGTCATCGCCGGCGACGAACCCGACGTCCTGCGCGTCACCGAAGCGCTGACCGCCCAGGGCCGGCGCACCCGGCGCCTCACCACGAGCCACGCCTTCCACTCCCCCCACATGGACCCCGTCCTCGACGAGTTCCACCGCGTCGCCGCCGGACTGACCTTCCACGCACCCCGCGTCCCGGTGGTCTCGAACGTCACCGGCGAGCTCGCCACCGCCGAGGAGCTCACCTCCCCCGCGTACTGGACGCGGCACATCCGCGAGGCCGTCCGCTTCCACGACGGCATCCGCACGCTGCGCCGCAACGGCGTCGGCGTGTTCCTCGAACTCGGCCCCGACGCCGTGCTCACCGGCATGGGCCGCGAGTCCCTGGCGGGCCAGGACGAGGACGACCCCGTGCTGCTGGCCGCGCTGCGCCGCGGCCGTCCCGAACCGACGACCCTGCTGGCCGCCCTCGCGGGCGCGCACGTCCGGGGCGCCCGGGTGGACTGGGCCGGGTCACCCGCCGTCCGGGGTGGACGTCCCGTCCCCCTGCCGACCTACGCGTTCCAGCGCGAACGCCACTGGCTCGACACCCCGGCCGCGTCCCCCGCGCCCGAGACCGCCCCCGCACCGGCGACGGCCCCCGCACCGGCACCGCAGACCGGGCCGGCGGGCCCGGCCTCGGCGGGCCGCCCGGCCCGACCGGCCGCGCCCGTCGAACTGCTCGACCTCGTGCGCACCCAGACCGCCATCGTGCTCGGCCACGTCACGGGTGCCACCGTGGACACCGGCCGCACCTTCAAGGACCTCGGCTTCGACTCGCTCGCCGGGGTCGAGCTGCGCGACCGCCTGCAGGCCGCCACCGGGCTGACGCTGCCGACCGCGCTGATCTACAACCACCCGACCCCCGAGGCCGTCGTCGGGATGCTCCACGAGCGGCTGTCCGGCACCCGGACGGACGTCGCGGCGCCGGCCACGGCCCCCTCCCGGACCGGCGCCGACGACCCGATCGCGATCGTCGGCATGGCCTGCCGCTACCCGGGCGGCGTCGCCTCCCCCGAGGACCTCTGGCGGCTCGTCGCCTCCGGCACCGACGCCATCGGCGACTTCCCCACCAACCGCGGCTGGGACCTCTCCGCGCTGTACGACCCCGACCCGGACCACCCCGGCACGTCCTACACCCGCAAGGGCGGATTCCTCCACGACGCGGGCGAGTTCGACCCCGCACTGTTCGGGATCAGCCCGCGCGAGGCCCTCGCGATGGACCCGCAGCAGCGCCTGCTGCTGGAAACCGCGTGGGAGACGTTCGAACGCGCCGGCATCGCACCCGACGGACTGCGCGGGAGCGCGTCGGGCGTCTTCATCGGCGCGACCGCGCAGGACTACGGTGCCCGGCTGCACGAACCCGCCGACGGCCTCGACGGCTACCTGCTGACCGGCGGCACCGTGAGCGTCGCCTCCGGCCGGATCGCCTACACGTTCGGGCTGGAGGGCCCGGCGGTCACCGTCGACACCGCGTGCTCCTCCTCCCTCGTCGCCCTGCACCTCGCCGCCCAAGCCCTGCGGCAGGGCGAGTGCGACCTCGCACTCGCCGGCGGCGTCACGGTCATGCCGACGCCCGGCATGTTCCTGGAGTTCAGCCGGCAGCGCGGACTGTCCGCCGACGGCCGCTGCAAGCCGTTCGCCGCGGCGGCCGACGGCACCGGCTGGTCCGAAGGCGTCGGCCTCCTCCTCGTCGAACGCCTCTCCGACGCCCGCCGCAACGGCCACCACGTCCTCGCCCTCGTCCGCGGCTCCGCCATCAACCAGGACGGCGCCTCCAACGGCCTCACCGCCCCCAACGGCACAGCCCAGGAACGCGTCATCCGCCAGGCCCTCCACCAGGCCGCACTCACCCCCGCCGACATCGACGCCGTCGAGGCCCACGGCACCGGCACCCGCCTCGGCGACCCCATCGAAGCCCAGGCCATCCTCGCCACCTACGGACAGGACCGACCCACCGAATACCCCCTCCTGCTCGGCTCCCTGAAATCCAACATCGGCCACACCCAGGCCGCCGCCGGCGTCGGCGGCATCATCAAAATGATCCAGGCCATGCACCACGGCCTCCTGCCCCGCACCCTCCACATCGACGAACCCACCCCCCACGTCGACTGGACCACCGGCACCGTCGAACTCCTCACCCACCAACGGGAATGGACCCCCAACGGCCACCCCCGCCGCGCCGCCGTGTCCTCCTTCGGCATCAGCGGCACCAACGCCCACGTCATCCTCGAACAGGCTCCCGCCCTGGCCGAGGCCCCGACCACCGAGCCGGTGGAACCCACGCCGACCGGGCCGACGCTGTGGCCGCTCTCCGCCCACAGCCAGAAGGCCTTGCGTGCCCAGGCCGAACGGCTCCGGTCACATGCCGCCGAGCACCCCGAGCTCGATCCGTCGTCCATCGCACGGCAGTTGGCCACCGGTCGGTCATCCTTGGCACACCGTGCGGCGGTGGTGGCGGCCGACCGCGACGAAGCCCTCGCAGCACTCGACGCCCTCGCCAACGACCAGGACCACCCCGCCCTCCACCGCGG
>NZ_JBHWGD010000008.1:193637-193982 GCF_042733235.1 Kitasatospora sp. NPDC059722 | reverse complement strand
GGCGTCCCGGGGGCGGGCGTGCCCGGGGCGGGGGTCGCGGCCGGGTCGGTCGGCGCCCCGCTCGGGCTCGCGGGCCCGCTGGTCGGGGAGGCCGTGGCGGCGGGGGTGCCGGGCGGGGTGCCGGGCGCGTCGGGCTCCGGCGCGGGCGCGTCGGGGCGGCTCGTTCCGGTGCCGCCGAGCTGCTCGACGGCGTCGGTGCCGACCTCGCCCCGGCCCATCACGAGCGGGAGGCCCATCAGCACGACGCCGACGGCGGCCGCGGCGACGGCCGGGCGGGGCACCCGTCGGGGGGGGCGCGGGGCGCGCGCGGGGGGAGAGGGCGCGGGCGGAGCGGGTCGGGTGTGG
>NZ_JBHWGD010000008.1:162749-193627 GCF_042733235.1 Kitasatospora sp. NPDC059722 | reverse complement strand
CCGCCGCGCGGCACGCCGGGGTGGGCGCCCACCCCGCCCCGCCCAACACCGCGCGGGAGCCCAAACCGCCCGCCGCCGACGGCGGCCGCGGCGACGGCCGGGCGGGGCACCCGTCGGCGGCCGGCGCGCTCCCCCGCTGGTTCGAGCGCGCCGGCCTCGTCGGTCGAGCTGGGCGCGGCCGGCGCGGCGGGCTCCGCAGGCGCGGTGGAGCTGGTGCCGGTCCCGGTGGCGGCCGGGCCGGCGGCATGGGGGGCGACCGAGGCGAGTGTCCTCGCCGCCCGGGCGGGGGCCTGCGCGATGGCGCGCTTGAGCGCGACCAGGCGGGCGGCGGCGGGAACACCGGGCCGGCCGGCCGCCGCAGGGGCGGGCAGCGCAACGGAGGCAGGGGCAGGAGCGGGCTGGGCCACCGGCGCCGCAGCGCTCGTGCCCTCCGCCCCGCCCTCGTCCATCCCCCAAGCCACCGCCGGCAGCCGGTACCCGGTCGATGCGCCGCCGTTCGTTTCCTGGCTCGTGCCCACCACAGCTCCCTGGCTCCCGTCGGGTTCCCGTTGTCCCGTGTCCCGTTCCCGCGAGGCGCCGACGCCGTGCCGCCGGAGCCTCCGCCACGGTGCACGGACGGAGCCCGGCCCACGGTTCACCCCGGGAGCCGGAACTTTCGCCCGTTCACGGCCGCCCTCCCGCCGGGCCGCTGAACCGCCGGGCCACGGCGGGGCGTTCACCCTGTCGAGGTTTTTCAGGCCCCGACCGAGGAGAGTCCATGTCCCACGACCGTGTCGGCCGGCGCGCCGCGCTGCGCGCAGCCGTCGCCGTCTCCGCCCTCGCCGGACTGGCCGCCGCCTGGGCGGCACCGGCCGCCCTCGCCGCCGCCCCGCGTCCCGCCGCCCCCGGGAGCTCCGCGCCGGATGCACCGGACGCACCGGCCGCCGGCGGGACGGACTGGCTGCACGTCGCCAACGGCCGCCTGGTGTACGGGCACGACGCGCAGGGCAACCGGATCCCCGACTTCTCCTACGCCGGCTACCGCAACGGCGCCCAGCCGCTGCCGACCGCGAAGGTCGCCGTCACGCTGGACCCGGCCCCCTCCGGCGACGACGCCGACCGGATCCAGCAGGCGCTCGACAAGGTCGCCGCGATGCCGGTCGGCCCGGACGGGCTGCGCGGCGCCGTGATGCTGTCGGCGGGCACGTTCCGGGTCGGCAAGGCGCTGCGGATCAAGGCGTCCGGCGTGGTGCTGCGCGGCGCGGGCAGCGGGAGCGGCGGGACGAAGCTGGTCGCCTCGGGCGAGCCCCGGCCGCTGGTCGAGCTCGCCGGCGAGGGCGCGCCGCAGAAGAACGGCGCCGAGCACGCCGTCACCGACGACTACGTCCCGGTGGGCGCGACGACGCTGACGCTGGACTCGGCGGCGGGCCTGAAGGCGGGCCAGCAGATCGTCGTCCAGCGCCCGCAGGAGGACGCGTGGATCAAGGCCGTCGGCATGGACAGCATCCCGCCGCGCCCGGACGGCACGCCGTCCAAGCCGTGGACCCCCAACGACGGCCTGCAGTTCCAGCGCACCGTCACCGCGGTCGACGGCAACAGGGTCACGCTCGACATCCCGCTGACCAACGCCCTGGAGAAGCAGTACACCCACGCCAAGGTGTGGGCCTACGACTTCCCGGGCCGGATCTCGCAGGTCGGCGTGGAGGGCTTCAGCGCCGACGGCTCGGCCTTCACGTCCGCCCCCGGCTACGACGAGCACGGCTACTTCGCGAGCCGCTTCGTGGACTTCGCCGCCGTGCAGGACGCCTGGGCGCGCGACATCGCCGCCGACCGGTTCGGCGCGGGCGTCGGCTCGATCGGCGCCACCGCGTCCCGCGTCACCGTCGCCGACACCAGCGCGACCGGCATGGAGCACGCCGTCCCGCAGCGCGCGCCGTTCGCCCAGCCCGGCGCGTACAGCATCGACGGCCAGCAGAGCCTCGTCGTCAACTGCAAGGTGAGCGGCAGCAACGTCCACGCGTGGCTGACCGGGGCCCGGGTGGCCGGGCCCAACGTGTTCTCGCACTGCACCTCGGACAACACCGGCGGCTTCCGCCTGGACGCGGGCCCGCACCAGCGCTGGGCCACCGGCACCCTGTACGACGACATCACGATGCTCCACTCGCGCGGCCCGAGCGACGACCTCGCGCTGACCAACCGCGCCAACGCGGGCTCCGGCCAGGGCTGGGCCGGCGCCAACCAGGTCATGTGGAACGCCGACGTCGGCTACTACGGCGTGGAGAACCCGCCCACCGCGCACAACTGGGCCTTCGGCACCCGGGGCACGCCGGTCGAGGGCCGCCAGACCGGCGTCCTCGTCTCCACCGGCACCCCCGTGCAGCCCGAGAGCCTGTACGCCCAGCAGCTCGCCGAGCGCGGCGGCGCCGCCCCCGCGCCTGCCCCCGACCCGGCGCCCACCAGCGGCCCGGCCACGGCCCCGCCCGGCACCCCGGCGCCGAAGCCGAGCACGACCGCCAAGGCGACGGCCCCCGCGGCAGTCGGGCCCGCACCGGCCGCCTCGCCCACCGGTACGGCGACGGCGACCGGTTCGGCCACGGCCGCGCCGTCCGGCACCCACAGCAGCGCCGCGGCCGCGGGAGCCGGGCCCTCCGGCAGCAGCCTGGCCGCGACCGGCTCCGAGGGCCTGTCCACCATGCTGACGGTCGCCGGCGGCACCATGATCGCGGGCGGCGTCGCCCTCGGCCTGGCCCGCGAACGCCGCCGCGGACGCCACTCCGGCTGACCCCGCCCCGAGACGGCGAACGGCCCCCGGCCGGTGAACTCCTCACCGCCCGGGGGCCGTTCGCCGTGCACGGCCTCAACTGCCCTGGCCGACCTCCCACACCGGCTCCTGACCCGCCTCCGGCGGTGCCAGCAGCTGCGCCACCGCCCGCTCCTGCACCTCCGGCGCGAGCTCCCCGGGCCCCTCGCCCGCCGCGACCCGCTCCCGGACGTGCGCGAGCAGCCCCGGCTCGGGGGCGAGCCCGTAGCGGTGCAGGTAGTAGGTGACGGTGTCGGTCCAGATCCACCGGCCGTCGCAGCGGAAGTTCATCGGGACGCTGCCGGGGCGCTCCGGGGCGAGCACGTCGTCCATCAGCATGGGGGTCATCAGCACCGGGGCCGCCGCGTCCAGGTAGCCGACCAGCGCGTCGCGCTCGGCGGCGTCCCCGATCACCGGGTGGTCACCGGCGAACTCCGGCCCGGTCAGCGGGTCGACGGTGTCGAAGACCACCGCGACGGCGAACTCCTGCGTCATGTGCTCAGCTCCTGGAAGATCTGGTCGGCCAGCCCGGCGTCCGGGCGGGTCTGGCGGAACGGTACCGCACCGCGGATGTCACCGTTCTCGGCGAAATCCTTGGTGTCGTCGACCGGGAAGTAGTTCTCCGGGCGGGGTGCCGAGTCCCCGCCGGGCGGGAGGTAGGGGCCGAGCCTGTGCACGACCGGGACGGACGTTCCGTCGGCGGGCTTCTCGAACCGGTACCAGTTGGCCCCGGTGCTGATCCCGGGCCGGCCGGCGCTCGTCATGCCCACCTTGTCCGCCACCACCAGGTACCCGCGCGCCGACTCGTCGACCGTGCCGGTCTGGTCCACCTTCGGCACGAACCAGACGGTGCCGTCGCCGGCGTAGCCCGGTGCCGTGATCGTGGGGTCCTTCTCCCACAGGGCCTTCATCACCTGAGCGGCGTAGCTGGCGGAGACCCCGTACCCGAGGCGGCAGGCCACGAACTGGACCGGTTTCGCGCCGTCCCACTCGCCCGCGGTCTTCTGGGCGATCAGCAGGTCCGCCACGACCCCGGGCAGGACGGGCTCGCCCCGGTAGACCGGGACACCGTCGTCGGTGTGCATGGACACGGCGAGGAAGCGCGTGTCGTTCGGGAACAGGGCGATGGCGGCCTGCATCTGCATCCGTGCGTGGAGGCCGGACGGCCCGCTGAGGGTGAGGACGGTCCGCCCCTCGTCGGCGGGCGCGTCGGGCCCCTCGTCCAGGCGCAGCTCGTGCCCGCTCGGCGTCCCCGGTGTCGTCGGCGTGCCGGGCGTACCGGGCGTGTGCGGCGTCCCCGGTGTGCCCGGGGTGCCGGAGAAGTACGAGCCGCTCCCGAAGCGCGGGGTACGGGGCGTGCCGGGAGCCTGGGTGTTCCAGGCCTTGGCGACCGCGTCCGACGTGACACGTGCGTGCGAATCCGG
This sequence comes from Kitasatospora sp. NPDC059722, assembly GCF_042733235.1. NCBI lineage: Bacteria > Bacillati > Actinomycetota > Actinomycetes > Kitasatosporales > Streptomycetaceae > Kitasatospora > Kitasatospora sp. NPDC059722. The sequence goes on along the minus strand of NZ_JBHWGD010000008.1, from coordinate 189,424 downwards.
CTCCTTGAGCGCTTCGACGAGTTTGATCAGCCGCAGGCGCTCCGCCGGCTCGACCTTCGCGTTCTGGTCGGCGCCCTTCACCTTCCGTACGTAGCCGTCCAGGTGCTCCTTCTCCACGACCGTCCCGGCCTTCAGGCCGAGCCCTTCGCGCACCACGTCGGTGACCCGGCGCATGGTCGTGAGCCCGGAGACCTTGAGCATGCCGGCGCCGCCGTGGATGTCGGCGGCCAACCGCGCGACGTGCCACGTCCGCAGGCCGATCTCCTTCTGCTCCTTCTCGCTCGTGAACAGGAAGGTCTTGGCCGCGGCGGCCGGCTTGTCCGCGTTCGGGACACCGATCGTCACACCCAGCGCCCACAGGTCCTTGTGGTTGTCCAGCCCGCGCTCACCGCTGAGGTGCGCCAGGTGCGCCCGCAACTCGGCGTCGGTCGCGCGGACGGCTGCCGACCTCGGTGTCCCCGGCCGGGTCGGCGAGGCGAACGTCGTGGACGACGAGGCCTCCAGCGCGTCGATGTGCAGCTCGCCCTTCCTGCCGAGCCGGCGCTGGATGATCGTGTGCTTGGCACCCGGGACGCCCAGGACCTCGTCCTCCTGGATCTGGACCGAGAAGGCCGAGATGTCCTTGCCCGCGCCGTACCCCTTGAGGTTCATGGTCACCATCGTCTTCTGGAGGCCCGGGAAGGTCTTCCGGCCGTTCATGAACTTCTCCGCGGTGGCGTACCTGCGGCTGGCGCTGGAGAAGTCCTTGTTGACGATCTCCGAACCGCGGTAGACCGGGGAGAATCCGGTGAACTTCTTGAACGAGATGGACGCGGTGCCCCGGTAGACGCGGCCGTCGGCCCCGGGCAGCAGGTCCAGCGCCTCCCTCAGCATCCGGATGTGCTCGCGCATCTCCGCCTTGAGGCCCGGCAGGACGTCCGTCCTGACGAGCGCCATCATCTGCCTGTAGTGCGCCGCCTCGTCCGCCTTCGAGGCGAAGGACCGCCGCCCGACGAGATGGCTGATCGCCGGGTGGCCCGCGAGGACCTGGGGGAACTCGGTGCCCCGCAGCACGTGCTCGATCTGGATCAGCAGGACCCGGTCGAGCGAGCCGCCGGGCCTCATCATCACGTTGATCAGTGGGAACGCAGGACCGGTGTACGCCGCCAGGGCGTAGAAATGGGCCGGGGTGAGCGACTCCAGCACCTCCTGCGGAGTCTTCCCGTTGGTCGCGAGCCACCGCTTGACGCGCTCGACGTCATCGGTGTCGTAGCCCGAGGTGTCCTGCTGCCCGGCCAGCAGCTCGAAGATCCGCCGACGGCCGTTCAGCGTGTTCACGTGGAACTCGCCGGGTTCCCCGAAGCCCCCGCCGGGCAGCGTCGCCCGCACCTTCGCCGCGTAGACCTGCTCGTGCGGCAGCATGTTCTCCTTGTCGCCGAGGAGGCGGCGCACCTCCTTGAGCCCGATCCCCGGGAGGTTGCGGTACATCCCCTCGGCGGACTTCAGGGCCTTCGGGTTCAGCGGCACGGTCGCGCCGGAGGCCTCGACGCCCTTGAGGATCTCGTACACCGAGTGGTCGCCGACCGGCAGCATCCAGCCGAACAGGGCCTTGACCATGTCGTCGGCGTGCGACGCGTCGATGTCGAGCAGCTTGAACGCCGTCATCATCTTGGCCGCGGTCGCCGAGACGCCGGCGACCGCCCGCATGCCCAGCTCCCCGTTGACCGTCGCGTACCAGGAGGAGTCGTGGTCCAGCTGGTGGACCGCCTCGCCGGTGCGCCAGCTGAGCGGCGTGTCCGGCCCGATCTCCCCCGGCCGCAGCGGGTCGCCCTCGTGCTCGACCAGCTTGATCACCCGGCTCTCGCCGGTCTCCGGGTCGGGCTCGACGTACACGCCGAGCACCCCGTCCTCCGCGCGGACGCGTTCCAGGTCGTACTCGCCGCTGCTCAGCACGTGCAGGGACTCGGCCGGCACCTCCTCCGGCCGGATCCCGACCAGCTCCCAGGCCAGCGGGTTGACCTTGAGGAACTCCATCTCCCGTCGGCTCAGCTGGAGCCCGAGGTTCTCGAGCTCGTGGGCCGTCGGAGCGGGGACCTCGTTCCCGGGGCGCGGCCTGCGGGCCCTGATGCTGGTCACGAAGTCGACGCCGTCGGAGAACCAGGTCTTCGACTGGGCCAGCACGGTGCCCGTCGCGAAGACGTCCCGCTCGAACATGGTGGCCAGCTTGGGATTGGCCCGCTGGAGGGTGTCGTGGAGCGTCTTGCGCAGCGGGCTGTCCAGGTACTCCCGGGTCTTCTTGAGCTCCGCCACGTTCAGGCCGAGCTCCTGCGCGCGCTCCCAGTCCTTGCGGTCGACGATGTCGTTGAGCAGCGACTTGAGGCTCATCGCGGAGTCCTTGAAGTAGGCCCCGTTGAAGAAGGCCGTCATCACCTCGCGCAGGTTGCCGCTCCGGACGAGCGTGTCGAACTGGTCCTCGGTGAGGGCCGTGCCGACCTGCCCCGCGGACGTCGGGTCGTCCTTGAGCATCGGCGCGAGGTGCTCCGCCGCCGACGCCTCGGGGAACGCCTTCCCGATCACGTCCCGCAACCTGCCCAGCGCGGCACGCGCCGCGGCCTTCGCCTCGGGCAGGTCGTAGCAGTGCGTGCCGAGCTTCTTCTCGAACTCGCGGGTCGCCTCGGCGTACTCCGGCGCGCCGTAGAGCATCCGTCTGGGACCGAAGGGTGTCGCGCCCGGCATCTCGTGTGCGACGTCCGGGCCGGACGACCAGTGCAGGCCCTCCGGCAGCGAGCCCTCGGACGCAGACGGGTCGGATGGCAGGTGCGCGCCCAACTCCTCGACGTGGGGCTCGTGGTGCGGCTGGTCGCCGGGCACCTCCTCCGGCAGCGAGACCTTGAGCCACGTGCCGCCCGGCACGACGACCGGCAGGCCGTCGGGGCCGAAACCGACGGCCTTGGCCACGACCAGGTGGCCGGGCCCCTCCGCCTCCACGGTGAACGGGCCGGTGGGCTTCGGCACGAACCACAGCCTGCCCTCGGGGACGTACGCCTCCAGCGGGCCCGCCACCTTGCCGCGCAGCGCCCGCATCACCTCGCCCGCGTAGGACGAGGCGCCGCCGGTGCCGAACTCGCAGGCGGGGAACTGCAGCGGCTTGCCCTCCGGCCAGATCCCGCGCCGGCGCAGCTCCACCAGGACGTCCGCGAGCTCCTCCGGAGTGACCCGCCGCCCGTGCCAGGTCGGGGCGCCGTCGGCGTGCTCCGAGTGGAAGGCGACGGAGAAGAAGCGCGGGTCCTTCGGGAAGCGCGAGACGGCGGCGCCGGTCTCGTTCAGCTGCGCGGCCGGGCTGTCGGGATCGGCCAACCAGCGCACGTCGGAGCCCGCGTGGGCGTCGACGAGCGCGTCGACGATCTCGTGCACGCGCTCGGGCCGGTGGTCCGGCACGTCCGCGGGGTGCGGGTCGGGGTGGTCCTCGGGCCGGGGCTCGGATGCCAAGTGCCCGGTGGGCGGCTGGTGGTGGGTCTCCAGCGGCTGCGGGGCGCTGTGGCGGCCGGCGTCGTCGAAGCTCACCAGGTGGACGGCGCCCTTGTCGTCCGCGAGCAGCAGGTCGATCGGGGTCATGAGGCGGTCCGCCGTCTGGCGCACGACCGCCAGCGGGTCGTCGCCCAGCGAGCCGTGGTCCGCCTTCAGCACGAGCCGGAACGAACCCATGTCCAGGTCGAAGAGCTTCGGCATCAGCTTCTCCGCCAGCCCGTCCGCGGTCAGCGGCGCGCCGCCCTCGGCGAGCTCGTGAACGTCGAACGGCGTCGGGATCTTGCCGTCGGCCGGGGCCTCGTACGTCACCGACTCCCAAGCGACCTTCCCTGCCGCCGGGTTGGGGACCGGTACGGGCGCCGGCTCCTCGTGCACGGCTCCCCGGAAGTCCTTCAGCGCGTCGTCGTCGAGCAAGTCGGTCGTGACCGGGCGCAGCTTGGCGCGGATGGCGTCCTCGGTGAGCGGCTGCCCGTCCGCGAGCGCCTCGCCGATCGCGTCGGCGGTCGTCCGCAGGTGTTCCGTCGTCAGGTTCTCGGCGCCGACGCCGTGCAGGTGGTGCGCGTAGCCCGCGACGGCCGTTGCGGTCGTCCGGCCCGGGAACTTCGCGTGCGCGAGGTCGGACAGCTCGTGGACCGTCCGGAGCAGCCGCACCCCCGACTCGTCCAGCGCGGGCACGCCGTCGCCGTACAGCGACCGGCCGAGCCGGACCAGGTCGAGCACCTGGTGGTGGCGGACGGCCTCGTCCCCGGGGCTCGTGCCGCCGGGCAGGCCGAGGGCGTCGGCGACCTGGGTGACCACGTGCTCGCCCGGCCCGGCGGCCGTGTTGAACAGGTCGCCGGCGGAGCCCGCGGCCAGCTGGTCGAACCCGGCCATGCCCTCGACCAGGTGGTCGGCGATCTCGTGCGCGGTGTAGCCGCCGAGGAACAGCTCGAAGGAGTTGGTCAGGACGGCCGGCCGGAAGCCCTGTTCGAGCAGGAACTTCTGCATCAGCACGCTGACGTTCACCCGGCTGTTGGCGTCGGTGAACGGCTGGATCATCTGCAGCGACCTGGTCACCCGGGCGATCGCGACCAGCTTGGCGCGGTCGGCGCCGGCCGCCGCCACCTCGGCGTAGTAGTGGTCGAGCGCGGCCTGGACGTGGTCGGGCGCGGTGCCTTGCGGGTAGTTGATCGAGATCATGCCCTCGCGGGCCTGGCCGCGGGTGAACAGCACCAGCGGCTGCTTCTCCTCGCGCGCCACCGGGCCGGCGGTGAAGTCCGCGACGAGCTTGTGGCCGCCGATCCGCTCGTCGGCCAGGTCGGACGCCATGGACGTCCGGCCGGTGCCGCGCATCGTCGTGAACGTGCCGTCCCTGGTACCGGACCAGACCGTCGCGACGTTCGAGCCGTGGCCCTCGACGAGGTGACGGGTCGCGAGGTCGTGCAGTTCCTCGTAGGCGCGGGCGTCGATCCGCGACCAGTCGCGGCCGCCGGGCGAGCCGTCCAGCACCTCGCGGTACAGCTCCGTCATGCCCCGGCGGAAGCCCGGGTACTTGGTCGTGTCCAGGTGGTTCGCGGCGTCGCCGGAGGAGTGCGAGAGCGCGGCGGCGTGGACGTTGGGGTCGATGAACAGGCGCCACCAGGAGGACTCGGGCAGCATGTCCGACAGGTTCGGGCCGGGGTGCGGGGCGCCCTGCGCGGGCGGCTCGGGGAGTTCGGGGGTCGCGGCGGTCTCGATGACGGCGCTCTGCGGCTCGTGGACCGGGCCGTCCTCGACGAGGGTGGGGCGGCCGGACTTCACCGTCCCCGGCTTCGGGGCGCCCTCCGGCAGCGGGGTGTGCCCCGGGTCGAGCCCGATCGGCGGGGGGTCGTTCACGAGCGACCGGAAGATGTCCTCCTCCACGGAGGTCGCCTTGGGACGCGGCTCGGGCTCGGGCTTCGGCTTCGGGGCGGGTTCCGGATTGGGTGCCGGCGCCGGCTCGGGCTTCGGCTCTGACTTGGGCTCTGACTTGGGTGCCGGCGCCGCCTCGGACGCCGGTTCCGGCTTCGGCGCGGGCGCCGCCGGGTGCTTCGGCAGCGCGGTGCCGTTCGGGCTGTCCTCACTGAACGCCAGGTAGTGGTCGCTCATCACCTTGGCGTCGGTGGTCTCCCGCTCCGGGATGTCCACCGTGATCGGGATGACGCCCCTCTCGACCACCTCCTTGTCGCCCTTGAAGAACACGACCTCGACCTCCGCGAAGCCGTCGTAGCGCGCCATCGGCGTGTTGAACTTCGCGTGCGAGACGACCTGCCCCGAGTCGCCGAGCGCCAGACCCTCCCGGCTGCGGTGCGAGCCGCCGACGACCGCCTGGAACGTGCCCTCGGCCGCTCCGAGGTCCGCCTTCACACCGCCCTGCACCTGACCGCCCCAGAGCGACCAGTCGAGCCTCGTCCTCGTCGAGCTGGTGGAGGTCGCGTTGGACGGGCTGAGTTCGACCTTGCCGTCGGTGCGGTCGTACTCCAGCTGCAGGACCTTCAGATTGACCTTCACGCCGCCGTCCGACACCAGCGGCCGGCGGCCGGGCGAGGGCGTGCCGATCTCCTCGCCGCGGGTGGCCGATCCGAAGTGGCTGGCGAGCTTGGCGTGGTCGGCGGTGTTGCGGGCGAGGTCCTCCATCCGGTCCCAGGTGCGGGAGCCGAAGAACTCGCGGCCGCGCAGCCGCAGGATGTCCTGCACGCCGCCGGCGTCGCCGAGCCAGCGCATGACGTCGATATCGCGCAGGCCCTCGCTCCAGACCCGGACCGGCGGCGCCTTGACCGTGGTCTCGACCGGCGGTTCGGTGGGCGCCGGGGAAGGGGCGGGCGCGGTGCGGTGCTCGGGCGCCTCGAACGCGGTGGGCTTGGGACCCTTGGACGGGCGCCCCTCCCCCGCCTCGACCGCCGCCTCGAAGCCGACCTTCGCGGTGTCGACGCCGTGGATCGTCGTGCCGAGCTTCCTCACCCCGCGCCAGGCCTGCCCCGCGGCCGACTTGAGGTGGTCGAAGGCCGTCCCGGGCACGTGGTCCCCGCCGGGCGGCACGAGCCGGTTCGGGTCGCCGAGGGACAGCAACGGGCGGCGCTCCATGCGGAAGTACAGCGTCGCCTCGCCGGTGTAGCTGCTGCCGGCGAGCTTGGTCTTGGTCGCGGCGCCGGCGGTGCTGCGCTGCGCCTGGACGTCGAGCTGGTCGTGCCCCCAGGAGTGGGTGACCGAGCCGCCCGCCGTGACGGCCGGGCCGATCGGCAGCGGGTTGCTCGTTCCCTGGACGGAGACGGTGACGGTGTTGCCGGTGCCGGCGCCGTAGCTGGTGACGCCGTCCGAGCTGGCGACGGTCTTCTGCACCTGGGTGCCGGTGGTGAACTCCGTCTGGGCCGTCTCTCCGGTGTGCTCAAGCCGGGAGACGGCGGCGGTGATCCGCACCGTGCCGCGGCCGTGCTTCACCACGATCTCGTGGCCGGCCATCATCGACTTGAGCTGCGGCTGGAGCTTGGTGACGTCGAGTTCGGCGAGGATCTTCTCCTTCATCCCGGGCCAGTCGGAGCCGAGCACCCCGGCGCCGCGCCGGTCGATGCCGGCCACGGCGGACTCGCCGACCGACCACGGCTTCGCCCCCTCCTCGCCGCTGCTCGGGCGCAGCGGGTGGACGTCGGTGACGACGTCGGAGGAGCCGAGGCGGTGGGTCTTCTCGATGCGGGCGGGCGGGTCGAGCGGCTTCTTCGGCGGCGCGGGCTCGGTGGCGCCGTGCAGGGGGGCGTCGCGCAGCGGGACGGCGACGGTGGTGTGGACGGGCACCGTGAGGTCCGGCGCGGTGACCTTCTGACCGAGCTTCCTCGACTCGATGTGGACGGTGAACTCGGCGGTGCCGCTGAACAGTCCGGCCGGCTCGACGGTCTTGCCCTTGCTGACGGTGGCACCCGTGGTGTCCACGGCGGAGCCGTGCACGAAGTCGTTGCGGCGGGCGAGGGTGAGGCCGAGGTCGACGTAGGGCAGCTTGAAGCGGAACGGGGCCGAGAAGACGTCGCGGACGCGCCGGTCCTTGCTGACGCCGGTCGACACCCGGGTCTGGGTGCCCAGCTCGAACTCGAACTTCTCGACCGTGTCGGTGTGCCGGAAGTCCTTGCCGAGCCCGGCCCTGACGGTGACGGTGGTGTCCCAGCCGTGGATGGAGACGTGCTCGGTGAGCTGCCCGCCGCGGGACAGCTTGGACAGCTGCGGCTTGAGGGCGATCGGGTCGAACCGGCCCTTGATCTTCGTCAGGACGTCGTCCGGCACGGAGCCGAACTCGCGCTTCAGGGCGCGCTCGATGCCGTCCAGGACGGCTGTGTCGCCGTTGCCGAAGCTGTGCACGACGTCGGAGGCGCTCAGCGCGCCGCGGTCGGTGATCCGGCGTGGCGGGTCGTGCGGGTCGGCGGGGCCCTCGTGGACGACCGGGGTGCCGGCGCCGGGACCGGTGAAGTGCGCGTGCCCGTCCGGGCCGACGGTGTGCCGGCCGGTCTCCTTGGCGTCGAGGCTGACCTCGGCCCGGATCGGGACGGTGACCGTGTGCTCCTCGCCGTCCACGGTCAGCTTGACCTCGACGCCGATCCCGGCGTCGTAGACCTCCTGCGGGCGGGCGTACTTGCCGTTCGCGTAGACCTTGTGCGAGGTGCCGTCGCGCCAGCCGTCGCGGTCGCGGACCTGGCGGGAGTACCCGCCGCCGACGTCCATGGACGTCTTGCCGGGCAGCGCTGCGGTGCCACCGGCCGAGCCCTGCCCGGACTTGGTGTCCGAGATCAGCTTGCGGCCGGACGTGAAGGAGGTGCTCTCGTCGACCGGGTTGAGCTCGGCCTTGGCGTTGGGCCGCTTGTAGTGCAGCTCGGTGACGTGGGCGACGGCGGAGACCTTGACGCCGTGCCTGAGCAGCGCGGCGGCCGTCTGCTCGGGGAGCTCCAGCCGGGTGCCGCGGGTCATCGCGGTCAGGTGGGAGGCGACCATCGGGTGGCTGAAGAGCTGCCGGACGTCGTGCCTGACGTCCTTCCAGGCGCTGCCGAGCACCTCCTGGCCGAGCTGCTCGACCTCGCGGTGCAGCGGCTCGACGGTGGGCAGGTCGCGCACGGTGGCGGTGTCGCCGAAGCCGCCGCCGGTGCCGTCGGGGCGCCGCCAGACGTCGTCGGGCGGGCTGGGGACGGTGCTGCCGGGCTCGAAGGTCTTCGGCCGGTGGGGCTGCGGGGCCTCGGTGGCGATGAAGAGGGTGGGGTCGCCGGTGCCGGTGTCCTCGACCTTGCGCGCCTCGGCCTCCTCGATCAGGGAGCGGAAGTCGACGGAGGTCGTCGCGGTGCCGCCGGCCTTCCCGAGCGGCGAGTCCCTCTCGAACGTCAGGGTGAGTTCGGCGCGGCCGTCGTAGACCACGCCGGGGCCCTTGGTCTTGGTGGTGAGCAGGACCTCCTGGCTGCTGCCGGAGATCCGCACCCGGTCCTTGATGAGCTGGAGGCCGCCGCCGCCCGTGCCGCTCGACTTGTCGACCGCGCTGCCGGAGACCACGCCGGGCAGTGGGAGCTGCAGGCCGTGGCCGGCGCCCTCCTGCTCGGTGCGCACGCGCTGGACGCCGGTGCCGACGTTGAACTCGGTCTGCGGCGTGTTCCCCTGCTGCCACATGGCCTTGACGGAGGCGGTGATCTCCACCGAGCCGGTCACGAGGCCGGTCTTGTCGACCACCTCGATGCGGGTGGGCTCGCCGGACATCATGCTCTTGAGGTCCTGCTGGAGCCGGGTCGTGTCGAGCTCGGCGGTCAGCTTCTCGCGCAGCGCGGGCCACAGCCCGCCGAGCACCTCCTCGGCGGTCTTCTCGACGCCGTCGAGGACCTCCTGCATCGGGTGGTCGGAGTCCGGCCGGCCGTGCCGGTGGGTGGAGACGTCGAGCACGATGTCGGAGCCGCCCAGGCGCCGCCCCTCCACCACGCGCGGGGGCGGGGCGAAGAGCTTGTCCTTGGCCGGCGGCACGGGCGCGCCGTGGGCGTCCAGGGTGTCGCGGACCGGGATGCCGACGGTGGCACCGATGTCCAGCCGCCGCACGCGCTCGCCGGGCTCGGCGGGCACCGGCTCACCGTGGTGGGTGAGTTCGGTGAAGTCGACGGCCAGGTGGAGCTTCCCGGCGAACAGGGCGCCCGGCTCCACGGTCTTGCCGCGGGCGATCGACCGGCCGACCTCGATCGAGCTGCCGCCCTTCACCGAGTCGTGCTGGTAGCCGAAGGTCTCGGTGACGTCGGCCCTGCCGGCCTTGAACTTGCCCTGGAGGGAGGCGTTGAAGCGGTCCAGGGTGTCGTCCTGGAGACCGACGGAGGCGTGCCGGTCCGAGCCGTTCTCGAACTCGACGCTCTTCGCGGTCTCCTGGTGGACCAGACCGTCCACGTCCACCCGGACGGAGATCTTGCCCTTCCAGCCGTTGGTGTCGAACGGCGCCTCCCACACGTCGCCCCGGGAGAGGGCGGTCAGGCGGGGGCGCAGCGCGGCCGGGTCGAAGAAGTCCTTCGCGAGCGTACGGGCGGCAGGCAGGTCGTTCTTGAAGGCGGACTCGAAGAGCTTGACGATCTCCTCGTGGACGGCGGTGTCCCCGTGGTGCAGGCCGACGACGAGGTCGGAGGCCGAGAGCCTGCGGTGGTTGGTGATCCGGGCCGGGGGCAGGCGCAGCTCGTCGGGGCCGAGCGGCTTCGCCGGCGTGAACGCGGGGTCGTCGTAGGGGTGGTCGTGGCTGCCGCCGGACTCGGTGGAGAACACGGACATGGCGAGCACCGACGCCGGCGGGGAGGCCGGCGGCCCGGGGTTGTGGAGGGGGTCGTGGTCCGCCTCGGTGATGACGATGCTGGGGACGTCCGGGCGGTGCGGGGCGGTCTCGGCGGGCTTGGGGGTGGGGGTTTCCTTGGGAGCAGGGGTTTCCGCGGGTACGGGCTTCGGCTTGGACTCGGGCCCCGGCCGGTCGACGCCGCCGCTGACGGTGGGCACGCTGTGCGGGACGGGCGGCAGCACCGGGCCGTCGTGCTCGACCGGCCGCTTGGACGCGGGGCCGTCCACCGGCGGCGCCGGTACGGGCGGGCGGCTGCCGTCGTAGTGGTTGGTGCCGTTGTAGTACACCGTCACCTGGTGGCCGTCCTGCGGCCCGTACCGCAGGTACTCGGTGTGGCCGCCGAGGCCGTCCGGGCCGAGGATGCGCAGGCGCAGGCCGAGGGCGTCGGCCAGCAGCGGCGGGAAGGCCTCGCCGTAGCCGCGCCACCAGGAGCCCTCCCAGTTCTCGACGGCGTCCTTCAGTCCCGCGAACTCCTCGGGCGACAGCGGCGCGTCGGAGATGGTCCGGTGCCAGACCTGGAGGTCGGCGAGGCCGGCGTCGGAGAGGTCGTGCAGGCCGATCTGCTCCGGGCGGCCGAGCAGGTACTCGAACTGCTCCCGGGAGCCGACGGCGCCGTCGGCGAGGTTCCAGCCGACCTCCTCCTCGACCCGGTGGCGGTCGTCGCCCTGCGCCACCCGCTCGTCGACGTACTGACGGCGCAGGTCGTGCGGGTCGGCGGCCGGCTCCTGGCCGTGGTCGCGCAGGTACGTCTCGGCGGCCTTCTGCTCGTCCGGGTTCTTGAACTTCCACTTCACGGTCTGTTCGGCGTGCGCCGTCGCCGCCGCCACGTCGCCGCCCGGGCCCGCGAGTTCCTTCGCGAGCGCGGTCACGTAGCGGTCGCGCAGCAGCGACGCCGGAACGACCTCGTGGGTGCCGACGTCCGCGACGCCGAGGTCCAGCAGGACGTTCAGGAGCTCGGGGCGGCTCCGCCCGGCCAGTTCCTCGCCCAGGTCCTTGGTGGCGGTCTTGCGGTAGCCGCGGACGACCTCGGGCGGCAGCGTCCCGGGGCCCTGCTTGGCGAGGTGCTCGGAGACCGCTCGCTTCATCGCGTCCGGCGTCATCCGGAGCTCGGGGCCGCTGACGGCGACCGAGTTGAGGAGGCACAGGCCGTCGCCGGCCACCGGGACGCGCTCGCCGGGCGGCGCGAAGGCCGGTTCCGGGCGGGCGGGTTCGGTGCCGGTCTGCGAGGGACCGTCCGTGCCGGTGAAGGCGTCCGTGGGGGTCGGGTGGGCGAGGCGCTCGTCCACGTGGTCGGCGGCGCTGTTGAACGGGCCGTCGCCGCGCAGCGGCCGGCCGTCGGCGTCGTGCGCGATCGCCCAGACCCGGGTGACGTCCTTCGGCAGCGGGTGGTCGCCCGGGGAGTGCAGTCCCTGCTGGGCGTCGACCCACACCAGGCCGCCGCCGGGGACGTTGACGAGGTTCCAGGCGTGGCCCTGGCCGTCCGCGGTCCAGGCGAGGACGATCGCCGCCGAGCCGGGCCCGCCCGCGGCGACCCGCAGGGCCACCTCGTCGAGCCCGGCCGCGCCGAGGCCGACGTACTCGGCGGCCTGCCCGGTCCAGTGCTGGAGGTCGCCGGCCGCGCCGGGGTGGGGCTCGGACAGGCCGGGGGCGACCTGCGGTTCGCCGCGGAAGGTGGAGTGGAAGGCCATCGCGGCCGCCACGCAGTTGACGTCCCCGAGCAGGCTGCCGTCGCCGTCGCGGGGGTTGATCAGCTCGACGAACTCCTGCGGGTGGGCGAACTTCTTCGGACCGTCCGGCCCGGTCACGGCCTGCTCCAGGGCGTGCCGGGCCGCGGGGCCGGGCGTGGTGTGGCCGCCGTCGGAGAACTCGTGCAGGAAGGAGTCCAGCGCACGCGGGACGGGGGCCTCCTCCGGCCGCGGGCGCTTGGCCGGCGGCTCCGGCGGGACCGGGAGGTCGGTGCCGTCGTGGCCGCCCTCGTACTCGTCCCGGCCGCGACGGCGCGACGGCGGCTGCGGCGGGTCGGCGGGCCCGTGGTCCGGGCCGCCGCCGGTCGTGCGGGGCCGCCTCGGACGCTCGGGGGCCGCCTCGGGCGTGCCGGCGGCGACGGCGTGCTTGGTCTCGTCGGACCCGCCCACCGTCTTGCCCGGCCGGGCCGGGCCCACCGGCTCGTCGACGAGGGTCGTGCCGCTCCAACTGCTGTCCGTTCGGACGGGCTTGGGGCGCTCCGAGGACTTGGTGCCGCTCTCGGTCCGCACGGGGGCCGGGCGGTCGGCCTTCCCGCCGCCGGTACCGCCGGTGTCCTGCTTGCCCTTCCCCGTGCTGGTGGCGCCGCCGCCCGACGTGGTCGGCACGGGCTTGGGCGCCGGGTCGGCGAACAGCGTCTCGAAGTCCGCGTGTCCGAAGGCCTTGGCGAACAGTGCCGCGTACTCGACGTCCGGTGCCCCGCCCAGCCCCCGGGAGTAGGCGAGGACGTGGCCCGCGTTGACCACCTCGTCCGTCGGCCCGCGCCGGGGCACCGGGAAGGGCGCGGCGTGTCCGGCGAGGTTGCTCGCCAGGGAGAAGAGGGTCAGCGGGTGGTAGGCCGGGTAGTAGGCGCCCTTGCCGTCGTCGATCGCCTTGACCTGCAGGTGCTCGACGTAGGCGGCCCACTTGTGCCCGATCCCGGTCAGGTGGAGGGCGTGGTGCACGCCCTTGCCGACCAGGCCCATCGCCATGCCCGCGCCGAAGGTGTTGAAGCCGGTCGTGAACTGGTGCTTGTCGTCGAAGATCAGGTTGTAGAGGCCCTCGGAGAGGTTGCCCTGCGCCCCCTCCACCAGGTGCTCGCCGAGCATGGCGCCGAGCCGGTAGAGCCTGTTCCCCTCGCCGAGGTGGGCGGCCAGGTTCGGGAGGTGGTCGGCCAGCGCGGAGATGCCGTGCTCGCCGAGGTCCGACCCGCCGTGGTCCAGGAGGCTGCGCAGCACGGTGCTCAGCGAGTCGTTCGCGGCGCCGTGCTTGGTCCAGCCGGCGACGAACGCCTCGGCGTACTCATTGCCCAGGCTCCTGGCCGCGTCCTTGCCCAGCACGCCGCCGAGGTGCTTCTCGAAGCTGCCCGCGACGTTCTCGCCGAACTTCTCGGCGATCGAGCCGGCGCCCGCCTTGCCGAACCCCTCCTTGAGGAAGGGTTCGAGGTGCCACATCTCCTTGCCGATCGACTTCGCGAAGGCCTTCGCCTCCGCGTCGCCCAGCACCTTGCCGGCCGTCCCCGAGGCGGCCTCGCCGGCGCCCTTGCCAACACCCTTGCCGACGCCGCTGCCGGCCCCCTCGCCGAGACCGTCGCCGACGCCCTTGCCGAGCCCCTTCCCGATCCCCTTGCCCGCGCCCTCGCCCAGGCCCTCCCCGACGCCCTTGCCGATCGCCTTGGCTCCGGCCTTCTCCAGGTCGGCGAGCGCCGCGCTGCCCACGTGCTTGGTCGCCGTGTCCAGGAGGTGCTTGAGCGCCTCCTTGTCGCCGTTCTTGAGGACGGATTCGAGCTCCTTGGCCAGGACCGACCCCCCGCTCTTGCCGACCAGGCTGCCGATCAGCTTGCCGAGGCCCATCCCGAACACGCTGACCGGACCCGAGATGAGGCCGCCGACGAAGCCGTTCAGCAGGCTCTGCTTGAAGGCGTCCACGTCGTAGGTGTGCCGGTCGCCGTCGGCCATCTGGATGCCCTGGATGATCGAGTCCATCAGCATGCCCTTCACGACGCCCGAGAAGGTGTGCATCAGGATCGTCTTGATCAGGTACTTCAGCAGCAGCTGCAGCGCTTCGCGCGTGAAGAAGTACTTGAGCGACAGCCCGGCGAAGTCCGCGCCGAAGGTGAAGGGCGCCCAGAACGTCGCCAGCGCGATCTCGAACAGCAGGTCCGCCAGCTGGGCGATCGCCATCCACTTGGTGTACTCGACCTGGTTGGCGACGTCGCCCGCGCAGTCCGCGAGCGCCTTGGCGGTATCGGCCGCCGCCGAGACGTAGTCGTCGCCGCCCCCGACGCCGATGAACTGGTTCATCGCCAGGCTGAACTGCCGGGCGGCCTCGCCCTCGAACTCCTGCCGGGCCTTGACCGCCACCGTCGCGATCAGCCGGCGCAGATCGGGCAGGTCCTTCGCCAACTGCTCGTACGCGTCGCGGATCTCCCGCAGGTCGCCCTCGTTGGCCGCGGGCCAGGGCGAGCCCGAGACCACGCCGAAGAAGCCGGCGAGCTTCGGGCCGGGGTCGATCGACGAGTACGACAAGGGTGGTTCTCCTACAGGCTCTTGATGATGTCGTTCGCGGTGTCCTCCGCGTAGTCGAGCTCCGCGACCAGGTTGATCCCGCTGTCGCCGGCCTTCGCGACGACCTCGCCGATCTTCTGGACCAGGTCGTCCAGGTCCTTGGTGGCCTGGTCCACCTGCTGGTGGTACTGCTTGCCGATGTCGTCGCCGCCGCCGACCTTCTTGTTGGCGGAGTTGATGGTCCTGACCTCGTCCGAGAGCTTGTCGATCAGCGTCTTCAGGTCCCCGAACTCCGCGAAGCGGCGCTTGAGGTCCTGGGTCTTGGCGAAGACGTCGTCGGGGCTACTCACGGAACTCCTCCTGCCGCCCGGCCCGGCGGCGCTCCGCCTCCGCGTCCTCGCCGTACCCGGGCCGCATCGCCCGCAGCGGTTCCAGCAGCCGGTCCAGGTCGCTGCCGCCGCTCATCGACATCCGCAGCATGTCGCCGACGCCTTCGAAGCCCTTGATCGCCTCGATCACCTGCTCGCCCATCTTCGCGCGGGCCTCGTTGAGCAGGTCGGTCAGCAGGCCGCCGAGCTGCGCGGGGGCCATCTCCTGGTAGCCGGTGGTGTGGAAGGTCAGCGCGAGGACCTGGCCCTGCGGGCCGACCGTCGCGGTGACCATCCGGTCCTTGGAGGTGACCGTCGCGGAGGACTTGGCGAGGTCGGCCTGGACGGCTTCGGCCTTGGCCGTCTGGACGCGCAGGGCCTCCATGGCCTCTTCGAGCTCCGCGCTCATCGAGCCGAACAGGCCGTCGGGGCCGAAGGGGTCGGCGGTGGCGGGCATGGTGGGTCCTTTCACGATCGTGTTCGGGACGGGCAGGTCAGCGGCCGATGACGCCGCTGACGGCGGTGCTCTCGGTGCCCCACACCTCTTCGTCCTCCGCCAGCCACGTCGTGCGCTGGCGGTCCTTGTCCTTCTGGTTGGGCGCGCCGGCACCGGCGCCCGCACCGGGCGGCATCATCGGCGGCATGCCGCCGGTGGTGGACATGCCCTTGCCGGTCAGCGCGGCCCGTTCGGCCTCGGCCGCCGCCTTGGCCGCCGCGGCCTTCTCCGCCTCGGCGGCCGCTTCCGCCGCCGTCCGGGCCTGGAGCGTGTTCGGATCGCCTCCGCCGGCCAGCGACTTGGCGCTCATGCCGCTGCGGCCGCCGGGCAGCAGGCCGGAGCCGGGGAAGGCTCCGCCGACTCCGCTCGTGCCGCCGCCCGGGTCGCCGAAGGACAGCCCGAGGGGGTGGTAGGCGCTCGGGCTGAAGTCGCTGCCGGGGAGCAGCCCGTCGCCGCCACCGCCGCCGAACCCGGAGTCGAAGGCGTGGCGCTGGTCGGCCATCAGCTGGGAGACCTGGGAGACCGGCTTGCCGTCCGGGCCGAGCAGGGTGCCGTCGGAGTCGATCCGGGAGCCGGGCTGGACGACGACCGGGTTGCCGTTGCCGTCGAGGACGGGCTTGCCGTCCGGGCCGATCACCCGGCCCTGGCCGTCGACGGTCGAGCCCGGCGGCACCTTCATGTGGTCGCCCGGGCCGGTGCCGACGGTCGCGCCGTCGGGCACCGTGATCGGCTTGCCGTCGGGGCCGAGGACGGGCCGGCCGTCCGGGCCGATCACCTGGTGGGTCGTCGGGTCGACGTGGCTGCCCGGCGGCACGGTGACCGGGTTGCCGTTGGCGTCGTAGATCTGCTTGCCGTTCTTGTCCAGCACGGGAACGCCGGAGCCGCCGTCGCCGAGCGAGGGCAGGCCGCCCGCGCCGCCGTGGTCCCCGAGCCCGCCGATCCCGCCGGGCCCGGTGGTGAGGCTGGGGCTGCCGCCGGGGCCCTTCAGGCCGTCCGGGCCGAGTCCGTTCGGGCCACCGCCGGTGAGGCTCTTGAGGTTGTCGTTCATCCCCTTGCTCATGTCACTCAGCGACTTGTTCACGTTGTTGTTCATGTCGCTGAGGTTCTTGTTGATGTCCGAGAGGGGGTCCGTCTTCGAGGGGTCGTCCGTCGGCGGCGGGTTGTAGGGCGTGTGCATCGACGGTGCCTTGACGCCCCCGGACAGGGCCTTGATCGCGGGGACGTACGCGCCGTCGAGGGTGGCGGCGGCCTCCTTGGCGGCCTTGTCCAGGAAGTCGGCGACGTTCTTGAGCCAGACCTCCTTGGCCCGCTGCTCGGCCTTCTTCCAGAAGTCGTCTCCGCTCGGATCGCCCCAGGCCGTCGTGACCTGGAAGGTCGGCGCGGTGTACTGCGCCGGGGCGTCGGGAGAGGTCGTGGCCATGATGCCGGGCGTGACGGTGACGTTCGCCGTCGACATCCCCTCCATCAGCGCGTCGAAGAGCGGGTTGACCGGCCAGGCGTCGCGGCTGTTGCGGTAGTTGTCCTGGCCGTACCACATGCCGAGGACCGCTTTGCCGATCGCCTCGCGGGCCGTCTGGAGGTAGCTGTACACGTGCTGGTCGTGCAGTTCCTTGGCGAGGTCCTGCAGCTCCCCGCCGAACATGGTCAGCATGGTCTTGAACGCCCCGGCCGCGCTGCCCTGCCAGTCGGCGCCCGGCGCCGCGATGTCGCCCGCCCAGCCGTTGACCGTCGGTGCCCACGTCTGCAGGAGCTGCTCGGCGCCCTGGAGCGTCGAGACGGCGGTGTCGAAGCTCCAGACGCTCATGGTGTCGTTCTCGGCCGGCGAGTGGGCGAGCGGCATCAGGACGTTGTAGCCCTGGCGGATCCACTTCCCGAGGTCGGTCGAATCCCCCTGGAACAAAGGCCAGTTGAGGTTGCAGCCGATGACGTAGCTGTACTGCCCGCCCGCGCCGTCGCTGTAGTTGTACGACCACCAGCAGTCGTAGCCCTCGTTGCCGCCGGTCTGCTTGAAGTAGTCCAGGGTCTCGCACTTGTGGCTGGCGATCCACTGGACCTTGTCGTCGCCGGTGACGGCACTGCGCTGGGTGAAGGTGGTCTGGGCGGAGCTCGCGAAGACCGTCAGCATGTCTTCCCAGGTCTTGTCGGCCATGCGGGGTCACAGCTCCAGGGTGGTCGGGGGGCGGGGCGCGGGGCGGGCCGGCGGGAGGGGTTCCGGTCCGCCCCGCGGGTCGGGGGGGGACGGCGCTGACGCCGTCCGGGAGGGGTTCGGTGCGGGAGGGGCCGGGTCAGACCTTGAGGCCGCCGCCACCGAGGATGTCCTGCACCAGGTACATCATCTGAGCGGCGGACAGGGCGTCGTCCGCGCCGTTCTTCAGGTCCCGCTCGGCCCTCGACAGGTCGTCGATCATCTTCTGGACCTGGTCCTCCAGCGACTTGAACTGGTTCTCCAGGGACTGGCAGTACTTGGTGAAGCTCGACTCGATCTGCTTGACGCTCGGCAGCACCGTCCCGCCGCCGGCGAGGAGGCTCGCGTAGTCGCCGGAGAACTGCCCGCCGCCGATCCCCAGGACGAACTGCTGGAGCGCCACCCGCGTGGGGTGGGTCCGCAGGTCCTGCAGCATCGTGGTCAGCTTGGTCTGCGCGAAGTCGAGCAGGTAGGAGTCGGTGACCTTGAAGGTGTTGCCGTCGTCCTCCCCGCCCGGCTTCTTCTTCGGGTCGTCGGCCAGCTTGTCGTCGGACACCGCGGCTCACCCGGTCCTAGTAGCCGAAGTTGGAGCCGGCGCGCTTGTCCGAGTCCCGGATCAGGCCGTGGACCTCGTCCAGGGCCGCGGCGGCCTTGGCGACGTCGTCCGTCATGGCCGTGTCCGCGGCCGACAGGACATCGGAGTAGGCCTTGCCGCCGTCGGCGTAGTCGCCGTGCAGCTCGTGGCCGAGGCCCTGGGTGAGGAAGGTGCGGGTCTGCTCCATCATCTCGTGCATCATCTGGCTCTGCTGGCGCAGCATCGCGGCAGCCTCGTCGATCTGCTGGTGGTGGAGTTCGATCCGGTCGTCTGCCATCGTTCGTTCCCTTCGGTCAGCGGTGGTGGCGGCCGTCGTCCGGCCGGTGGGTGCGCCGGCGGTGTCCTCCGCCGGCCGGGGTCAGCTCAGGCCCTTGACGATGTCCTCGCCGGCGCCGAGGCCGGAGACGATGTGGACGGCCTCCTGGCCCGAGCCCTGGATCAGGCCGGAACCGCTGGTGAGCAGCTCGTGGAAGGCCTTGTACTGCTCGCGCACCTTGTCGTACTTGGCCTGCCAGTCCTGCATCTTCTCGACGAAGACGGTGCTCGCGGCGGCCTGGAAGTGTGCGTTGACCTCCTCGACGATCGCGGTGATCTGGCGCTGGGTCTCCTGCATGTGCTGGTCCTGCGCCTCGACGGTGGTCAGCACCTGCTGGACTACCGCCGGATCGTTGAGCATGTTGTTGCCGGCCATGCGTCGTCCCTTCTCGGGTGGGGCGCCGGTCGGTCGCCGGCGACTCGGGGTTGGGGCGGTCGTGCGCGGCCCGGCATGGTGAACGGGCGCGCAGGGTCTTCCGGTTCAGCTCCCGCAGGGGTTCGCGGGGGCCTGTGCTGCGGGAACGCCGCCCGCGGCGAGGGCGGCCGGGTCCAGGCCGGGCCCGGTGGGCAGCAGGCCGAGCAGGCGGGTCGGGACGGCCGCCGGGACGGCCTTGACGTAGCCGAGCTGCTTGGCCGCGGCGGGCGAGGGCAGCGGGTACTTCACGCCCGCGTCGGTGACCAGGTAGAGGGTCGCGCCGGCCCCGCCCGCGGTGACGGCCCTGGCGAGCGCGCCGCCGCCCGGGCGGACGGCGATCCGGTCGGCGCCGCCGCAGGCCTGGGCGACTCCCGGCTGGGCGGCCGGGGGCTGTCCGGCGACGGCGGCGGCGTCCGCGAGGTCGATCGTCACGGCGCCCGCACCGGCCGCGGGGTGCAGTTCGGCGCAGGGCGCCTGCCCCTCCCCGGCCTGAGCCAACTGCGGCGGACGGGCGGGCAGTTCGGCACCCGACCAGGCGGCCGCGGTGGCGGCGGGCGCCTGGTGGGCCGCGAGGTCGGCCGGGCCGACCGGCCCGGGGGTGACGGGCGCGCCGCCGTAGGCGTCCTGCTGTGTGCGCGGGTCGCCCTGGACGAGCCGGAACAGCGTCTCCCCGAGCGGCACCAGTCCGTCCGCGGCGAGCAGGTAGTGCTCACCGCCGGGGCCCGCGAAGAGCTGGCCGGTCCGGGTGGCGCGGCCCGCCAGCGCCGGGCCGGGCGCTCCCCGGCCGGGCAGGTCGGGCGCCTTGAGGTCGGGCCCGACCGGCAGGGCGTCGAGGAAGCCGGGCGGCACCGGGTACGGGGTCGCGGTGGCGTAGCCGAACGCCCGCAGCCCGCCGTCGGCGGCGTCGATCCGCAACCGGTGGCCGCGCCACAGCAGTTGGGGCGCGCCGTCGGGCCCGGTCACCAGCACGGCCTGGTCGTCGCCGAGCGCCCGGCCGGCGTGGCGCAGGCCGATCGACAGCGACAGCTGCGCCGCGCCCTTGCCGCCCTGGGCCGCCGGGAGGGCGCAGGCCGACCAGTCCGCCGGGCCGAGGTCGCGGTCGGCCGGGAGCCCGTCCGGGGCGCCGACGATGCCGACGACGGCGCCGCGCGGGACGCCGTCCAGGGAGGCCGCGCTGACCTGCTCCAGCCGGAACCGGTCGCCCGCGAGCAGCCGGGCGCTGGCCTGGTTGAGCACCGGGCGCAGCTGCCCGCCCGCGTACAGGTAGCGGACGCCGCTCTCCTTGACCACGACGAGGGTGCCCGGCTTCTGCCAGCTCGTCGCGCCACCGGGTTTGACGAGGCCGTACACCCCGACGCCGACGCCGACGAGCAGCCCGACGGCGAGCCCGATGACGGCGCCGCGGGTGGTCCTGGCGACGGGTGTGTCGGGCGCGTCCGGCTCGCCCCGGAACATCCCGGAGGAGACCCGGCTCATCACGAACAGGTGGGCCTGCACCTGGTCGCGTCTGGACTGCATGGGAGTTCCTTAGGAGGGTCGGTGGGGCGGGCCGGTCAGCCGGCGACGGCCCGGAGCATGTGGTAGAAGCCGAGCGTCTGCAGGGCGAGCGGCAGCAGTGCGAACGCGGCGAGCGAGTGCAGCAGGTCGGCGGCGCGGCCCCAGTAGGGCAGCAGACGGCGGCCGGGGACGGTCCACGCGACGACCAGCAGGACCGCGGCGACGACCAGCAGCCCGGCGAGCAGCGCCAGCCGGCCCTGCCAGGTGCTCTGGAAGCCGAGGCGTCCGGTCAGCAGCACCAGCCCGTACAGGCCGGGCAGCACGACGCCCAGGCGCTGCCAGAGGCTCCCGATCTCGCGGGCGTGCAGCAGGAGCAGGACCGACAGATCGGCGGCGGTGGCGGCCGGTCCCCAGCCGTCGGCGCCCGTGAGGAGGGTGAGGCAGACGGTGCAGGCGAGGCCGATGCTCGCGAGGAAGCCGGTCAGGTAGCCGTCGGCGACGTCGCCGCGGGCGAGGACGTCCTCGGCCGGGAACGGCTCGATGTCCTCCTGCAGCTCCTCGGCGTTGCGGGGCAGCGCGGGCAGCCGGAGCCCGGCGAGCTTGAAGGCGAGGCCGGGCACGAACCCGCCGAACAGCACGGCGGCACAGGCCAGGACGGCGGCCGAGTGCTCCGGCGGCACGTCGTGGACGGCCATCGCACCGGCGCCGAGGGCGACCACCGAGACGAACAGCGCCGAGAGGAAGAGCGGGGCCGAGGCGCCGACGACGGCCAGCGCCAGCACGCACGCCCCCGCCCCGGCCGAGCCGCCGGCGAGCAGCCGGTCCGCGCCGCCGAGGCCCGGCGCCAGCGTGGCCGCGGTGACGGCGTAGCCGATCCCGGCCGCGCCCAGGGCCGTCCCCGCCACGGCGTCGCCGACCGTGCGGGCGGCGCCGCCGGCCGAGAACAGCAGCAGCACGGCGGCCGTCGCGGCCGCGGCGCAGCGCATCCGGTCGGGGCCGGGCAGGAGCAGCAGCGCCACGCCGCCGGCCAGGGCGACCAGCGCGGCGGCCACCGCGAGGTGGTGGGTGAGCTCGGGGCGCCAGGAGTCGCGGCGCTCCAGCATGCCGCTGCGCACGCCGTCGACCAGGTCGTCGAAGTGGACCGGCGGCAGCTCGGCGGTGCGCGGGCGCAGGTACAGCTCCTCGCCGTCGCGCAGCCCGAGGGCGTCCAGGGTCCGTTCGTCGTCGAGGGGTTCGCCGCCGAGGCGCTGGAGCACCCAGCCGGAGTGCTCGGCGCCGGCCTCCTCGGCCTCGGCGCCGGCGTGCGCGAGCACGGCCGGCATGAGGTCACCGAGGACCACGTCGGCCGGCACGGCCAGCTCGAAGGCGGCCTCGGGCGCGCGGAACCTCAGTCTGCACAGGCCGGCCACGGCTCCACCACTCATGCCCCACCACTCTCCCTGGCCCAACCTGATCCGCGGGTCTCCGCGGGTTTCCGACCGGCAATACGTGCGCCCCGGCGGCGGCGGTTCACCCGGGCGGGGAGAACCCCGGTGAACCGGAACGGGGTCGCGGTCCGTGCGACCGGTCGGAGACGTCGACGCACGTGTGAGGAGAGCCCCGTTGAGTCAGGTCGTGGTCGACCGTCCGCCCCGGCGTTCCGGGCCGGAGCTGCCGGAGGGGGACATCCAGCTGCAGGAGCCGCCCGGCCTGCCCGAGCCGCAGAGCGGGCTCGCCACGATGCTCACCATGGCGCCGATGGCGTTGAGTTCGCTCTCGATGGTGTTCATCTTCCTCAACCCGAACGCCGGCGGCGGCCCGCTGACGTACGTCGCGATGGGCATGATGGGCCTGTCCGCCGTCGGCATGCTGGTCACCCAGCTGATCCGCGGCGAGAGCGACCGCAAGCGGCAGCTGCGCGGCGAACGGCGCGACTACCTGCGCTACCTGTCGCAGATCCGCCGCCAGGTGCGCCGCCACACCGTCAAGCAGCAGCAGGCGCTGGCCTGGCGCCATCCCGAGCCCGCCGCGCTGGCCACCATGGTCCGCACCTCGCGGCTGTGGGAGCGCCGGGCGGGCCACCCGGACTTCGGCGACGTACGCATCGCCGTCGGCGCGCAGCGCCTGGCCGTGCGCCTCGCGCCGCTCGCCACCAAGCCCGTCGAGGACCTGGAACCGCTGTGCGCCCACGCGCTGCGGCGGTTCATCCACGCGTACGGCACGCTGCCCGAGCAGCCGATCGCCGTTCACGTCCGCGGTTACGCACACGTCCTGGTGCGAGGGCCGGAGGACGACGGCGAGGCGCCCGGCGGCGATGAGACGCCCCGCGCGCTCGCCCGGGCGATCGTCGCGCAGCTCGCGTTCTTCCACGCCCCGGACGAACTGCGCATCGGCCTGGTCGCCTCCCCCGAGCGCCGCGCCGACTGGGACTGGCTCAAGTGGCTGCCGCACGCCCTGCACCCCGGGGAGACCGACGGCGCCGGACCGGTCCGCCTCGTCGCCGGCTCGCTGGTCGAGCTGGAACAGCTGCTCGGCACCGAATTCGCCGGCCGCGGCCCGTGGGAGCCGGACGCGCAGCCCGGCCGCGAGGAGCCGTACACCCTGATCGTCGTCGACGGCGTGCCGCTGCCCTCCGGCGGCCGGGGCGCCCTCGCCGGCTACCGCAACGCCACCGTCCTCGACGTGGCCGGCGCCCTGGAGTGGAAGCACGCCAAGCACCGGCTGCGGCTGCGCACCACCGCGGCCGGCGTACTGGAGCTGGTCGGCACCGACCGCAACCGCAAGGACAGCGTCACCGCGCTCGGCCGCCCCGACGCCCTCGGCCCGGCCGCCGCCCGCCGCTACGCCGCCCAGCTGGCGCCCTACCGGCTCGGCGACGCCACCGACGGCGCCGAGCCGCTCGCCACCGACTTCGACCTCACCGCGCTGCTGGGCATCAAGGACCTGCACCGGCACGACGTCCGCCAGGCCTGGTCCGAACGCCCCAAGGAGCAGCGGCTGCGCGTGCCGCTCGGCCTCGGCTCCGACGGCACCCCGGTGGACCTCGACATCAAGGAGTCCGCGCAGGGCGGCATGGGCCCGCACGGCCTCCTGATCGGCGCCACCGGCTCCGGCAAGTCCGAGCTGCTGCGCACCCTCGTGCTCGCCCTCGCCCTGACGCACTCCTCCGAGACGCTGAACTTCGTGCTCGTCGACTTCAAGGGCGGCGCGACCTTCCTCGGCCTCGACCGGCTGCCGCACACCTCGGCCGTCATCACCAACCTCGCCGACGAGGCCGCACTGGTGGACCGCATGCGCGACGCCCTGCACGGCGAGATGATGCGCCGCCAGGAGCTCCTGCGGTCGGCCGGCAACTACACCTCGCTGCTGGACTACGAGGCCGCACGCGCCTCCGGCGTCCAGCTGGACCCGCTGCCGACGCTGTTCGTCGTCGTCGACGAGTTCTCCGAACTCCTCGCCGCGCACCGCGACTTCATGGAACTGTTCATCATGATCGGCCGGCTCGGCCGCTCCCTCGGCGTCCACCTGCTGCTCGCCTCGCAGCGCCTCGACGAGGGCCGGATGCACGCCCTGGAATCCCACCTGTCCTACCGGATCGGCCTGCGCACCTTCTCCGCGATGGAGAGCCGCGGCGTGCTCGGCGTCCCCGACGCCTACCACCTGCCCTCCCAGCCCGGCAACGGCATCCTGCGCAGCGACATCTCCACCCTGACCCGCTTCAAGGCCGCCTACGTCTCGGGCCCGTACCGTCGGCAGCGGCCGAGCCCGGCCCGGCAGGCGGCGGTGGCCGGCCAGGTCGTCCCGTACGGCACCGAGTACGTCGCGCCCCGCCACCAGCCGGTCGCCGCCGAGCCGGAGCCGGAGGAGACCACCGAGACGCTGCTGGAGCTCGCCGCCGAGCGCCTCACCGACGCCGGCCCGCCCGCCTACCGGGTCTGGCTGCCGCCGCTCGACGTCCCGCCCACCCTCGACGAACTCCTGCCCCCGCTCGCCCCGCACCCCGACCACGGCCTGACCGTCGACGGCGCGCCGCAGCGCGGCGGCCTCTGCGTGCCCATCGGCCTCGTCGACCGCCCCTTCCAGCAGATGCGCGACCTCCTCACCGCCGACCTCTCCGCCGCCGGCGGCCACGTCGGCATCGCCGGCGGCCCGCAGAGCGGCAAGAGCAACCTCCTGCGCACCCTGATCACCGGCCTCGCCCTCACCCACACCCCGCGCGAAGTCCAGTTCTACTGCCTCGACTTCGGCGGCGGCGGCCTCTCCGCCCTGCGCGGCCTCCCGCACGTCGGCGGCGTCACCGGCCGGCACGACCCCGAGCGCGTCGGCCGCACGATCGCCGAGATCAACGGCATCATCGCGCGCCGCGAACAGAGCTTCGCCCGGCTCGGCATTGACTCCGCCGCCGCCTTCCGGCGCCGCCGCGCGGCCGGCGACCCCGAACTGGCCGACGACCTCCACGGTGACGTCTTCCTCGTCGTCGACGGCTGGAACACGCTGCGCCAGGAGTTCGGGGAACTCGTCCAGGTCCTCGGCCTGATCGCCGGACGCGGCCTCAACTACGGCGTCCACCTGGTCATCACCGCGACCCGGTGGGCCGAGGTCACCAGCGCCCTGCGCGACCAGCTCGGCACCAAGTTCGAGCTCCGGCTCGGCGACTCCGTCGACTCCATGATCAACATGCGGGCCGCCGCCACCGTCCCCAAGGTCCCCGGCCGCGGCCTCACCGACGACCAGCTCCACTTCCTCACCGCCCTGCCCCGCATCGACGGCACCGGCGACGCGGACGACCTCGCCGACGGCGTCGCCGACCTCGTCGAAGCCGTCAACGACCACTGGACCGGCCCCCGCGCCCCCCAGGTCCGCACACTTCCGCTGATGCTGGAGGCCGCCGCACTCCCCGCCCCCAAAGGCAGGCTGCGGATCGCCCTCGGCCTGGAGGACCGCGAAGTCTCCCCGCTCTGGCACGACTTCGAGGAATCGCCGCACCTCGTCGTCGTCGGCGACAGCGAGACCGGCAAGACCAACCTGCTGCGCCACCTCGTCAACGGCATCACCACGGCCTACACCCCGGCCGAGGCCCGCATCATGCTGATCGACTTCCGGCGCGGCCTGTTCGACCTCGTCCCCGAGGAGTACCGCCTCGGCTACGCCGTCGCCGTCGACGTCCTCAAGCAGATCGTCCAGGGCGCCGCCCGCGCCATGGAGGGCCGCGTCCCCAGCGAGGACATCACCCCCGCCCGCCTCAAGCTCCGCGACTGGTGGACCGGCCCCGAACTCTTCATCCTCGTCGACGACTACGACCTCATCTCGGCCCCGATCACCGGCCACCCCTTCACCCCGCTCCTCGACCACCTCGCCCAGGGCACCGAACTCGGCCTCCACCTGATCGTCGCCCGCAGCGCCAACGGCATCGCCCGCGCCATGAGCGACCCCCTCCTGCGCCGCCTCCTCGACGTCAACACACCCGCCGTCCTCCTGTCCTGCCCGCCCAGCGAGGGCGTGCTCTTCGGCAACGTCAAACCCCGCCAACTCCCGCCCGGCCGGGCCCTGCACATCACCCGGCGCCGGACGGTGCAGCTCCAGACGGCCCTGGCGCAGGAGGGGGCCGGCGGCGAGGGGGTGGCCTGACGGATGGCACGAGCCGGCGTCCAGAAACTGCCAACGTCTCGCCACGCGACGCATTGTGCAGCGGTCCCGGTGCGCTTCGGCAAGGTGCCGTCGGGCAGCATGGGGCGATGCACCCGGATCAGCCACTGCCTCGTGAAGTGAAGGTCATCGACACGGCGTCGCTGCTCGGGCTGGAGGCACGGGCGTGTGAACTCGGCCTCAGCCAGAGGCTGGACCCGCTCTGGGTGAAGGCGAACGCGGCGTCCGACGGAAGCCACTACCTCTGGCCGGCCCTGTGGAACAGCTTGTCCCACCGCCCGGATGTTCCGCGTCAGCTGCGGTGCGAGCTGTTGATCGCCCTGCGTACGGGAGACCGGGTGATGAGCCTCCTGGACGTGCTCCCCGACGACTTCGCCCCGCTGCCGAAGGTGACCTCCCGCGACGAGGGCATGCGGGTCAGTGAACTACTGAACCGTTCTCCTACGGTCAGGGAATGGCTGCTGCGAGAGGGCGAGGGCCACGCAAACCGGCTGCCGTGACAGACGGCTCGGGCGGACCGGAGACCCTGATCGCTCGTCGGGGGGGGGGGGGGCCGCCGGGGGGGGAGAAAACCCGAGAGGAAAACAGCCAAGAACGCCCCACCAAAAGGGGCGGGGCGCGCCCCGCGG
>NZ_JBHWGD010000008.1:161495-162739 GCF_042733235.1 Kitasatospora sp. NPDC059722 | reverse complement strand
GGGGGGGCGGCGCCCCCCCCCCCACCCCCCCCCCCCCCCCCCCCCCCCGGGGCGCGCCCCGCCCCCCGGGGGCGGGGGGGGGGGCCCCCCCCCCCCGGGCCCCCCCCCCCAACCGGGTGAACCAACCGACGGATGCACGCCGTACAGCTGGGCGGGGCACCGACCGGGGTGGATCCCGACAGCCGATCAGGGAGGCCTGCGTCGCTGGTCGCCCCGAACCGGCCACCGAGGCCTGACCGAAACATCCCTTCTCCACTGGACCCCGGAGCACGCATGCCGTCCACCCCCGCCCGCCCGTCCCGGCCGAAGGGCCTGCACGTCGCCATGGCCGCCGTGCTGATCACCGCCGTCACCGCGACCGCGGCCAGCGCCCGCCCGCACCGCACCACCCAGCCCCAGCCCTCGGGGGTCGGGGCGAGCGCCACCCCGGGCGCGGCGGTCGGCCTGAACGACCCCCGCCTGAAGGACATCGCCCAGCAACTCGTCTCCAGCGCCGAGAACTCCTCGCTGAACTGGAAGGCCCAGTTCGCGTACATCGAGGACATCAAGGACGGCCGCGGCTACACGGGCGGCATCATCGGCTTCTGCTCGGGCACGGGAGACATGCTCGACCTCGTGAAGCATTACGAGCAGCTCAAGCCGGGCAACGTCCTGAGCAAGTACCTCCCGGCGCTGCAGAAGGTGAACGGGTCCGCCTCGCACTCGGGTCTGGACCCGGACTTCGTCTCCGACTGGAAGAAGGCCGCCCAGGACCCGGCGTTCCAGCAGGCGCAGCAGGACGAGCGCGACCGCGTCTACTTCAACCCGGCCGTCATGCAGGCCCAGACCGACGGACTGCGCGCGCTCGGCCAGTTCGCCTACTACGACGCGATCGTCATGCACGGCCCCGGCGACGAGCCGGTCAGCTTCGGCGGCATCCGCGCCGCCGCGATGCGCAAGGCCAAGACACCGGCCCAGGGCGGCGACGAGAAGACCTACCTCGCGGCCTTCCTCGACGCCCGCCGGGCCGCGATGAAGACCGAGGCCGCCCACGACGAGACCGACCGCGTGGACACCGAACAGTTGGTGTTCCTACGCAACGGCAACCTCGACCTCAACACGCCCCTGGTGTGGAAGGTCTACGGCGAGTCGTTCCACATCGATCACTGACGCACGGAACGCGGAGAGGGGGGGGGGGGGGCGGGGCGGGGCGCGCCGGGCCGCGCCCGCGGCGGCAAGCCCAACGGCCAGCAGCCCCCCGAGCC
>NZ_JBHWGD010000008.1:149807-161485 GCF_042733235.1 Kitasatospora sp. NPDC059722 | reverse complement strand
CACGCCGAGCGTGGTGGGCTTGGAGGCGCGTTATCCGTTCAACTTGGCTATCGGCCGCCCGGCCCGGGGGGCGGGGGGCCTGCGCCCGCAGCCCCCCCTCTCGTTCTCGTCAGCCGATCACCAGGACGCGGCCTCCACCCCAGCCGGTCCGGCCCCGAACACCGGGGCGGAGCTCGTCCGGATCAGCGGCGTCGCAGCCGGTCCGATCATCCGTGTCGCCGCGAGCTCGTCCTGAACCTCGGTGCCGAGCGCATCCAGTCGCAGGACGAGGTTCCGTGGCACGGCCGGCCGCGGGTGCCCCGGCCAGTAGCAGTCCGTTGCCCGGACCTCGCGGCTGCGCCGCCCGCCCGCGGTGGTCACGGGCCCGGGCGTCACCTCGACGTCCGGACACCACCCACGCCCCGGCCACAGGTGTTCCGGACACAGCTGCCAGGTGTCCGCGTTAACGACAAGGGACTCCCCCACTACGCCGGCCAGCACGAGGGTGCCGTACGGGGTGCGGACCACGGCCCGCTGGTCGAAGTCGGCGTCCTTGCCGACGACCGTGATCCGCCAGGCTCCTTCGACGAACACCCTGCCGTCAGGCCTTGCGGCGGGCGGCGACCTTGCGGCCCGCGACGATCAGACCCGCGCCGGCGGCCAGGGTGGCGGCACCGGCCACGGCGAGGGTCGTGTTGCCGCCGCCACCGGTCTGGGCGAGGGCGGGCGCGGCGCTCGCGGAGGCGGACGGGGTACTGGAGGGCAGGACCGCGGCTGCGGACGGGGTCCCGCTCGGCGTCGGCGTGGCCGTCCGGCTCGACGTAGGAGCCGGGGTGTGCGTAGCGGGCTGGGTCGGGGTCGCGGTCGGGGTCGCAGGCACAGCCGGCGTCGACGGCACGGTCGGCGTCGGGGTGCCGGACGGGCAGAGCGGCACGTCGGCGATCTTCTTGTCGACGTGGGTGTCCGCCAGGGTGTAGCGCCACTGGTCGCCGTGGCCCGAGTAGCTCACCATGACCTTGGCGGTGCCGTGCCCGTCGATGGTGCCGTGGTACTCCTCGGTACCGCCGATCAGGCCGAGGGTGTAGTCACCCGCGGACTTGTAGTCGTTGCCGAGCACGAGCTCGACGTGGCCGCCGTCGGGGCGGCAGCCGACGGTCAGGGTGGCGTCGCTCGGCTTCCACGCGTAGGCGGGAACGGTGCCGGCCAGCGCCAGGACGGCGACCGCGCCACCGGTGACCGCGGCCGCGCGGCGTACGTGCTTCATCTGTTGTGCTCCTTGGAGGGTTTCACGGGTCACAGAGGGCCGCCCCGCGCGCCCGGCGAAGGGGGAGAGGACGCGGACGCGCGGAGCGGCGAGCCCGGCCGGCCGTCGGCGGCACGTGGCGGCGTACCCCAGGGGACGGCGACGCACCGGACTCTCCCCACCTTGAACGGCCCGCGCCCCTCCCCCGGTTCACCGCCAACAGGAATCCCTCGCGCGAACAGCGCCGACCTCGCCGGAGCGAGGTCATGTCAGCGTCGAGCCTCACCAGTCGAGATCGCTCTCGACAAAGGTTCTGCCCACGGAGCACAGGCCCGGATCTCCGGTCCCGTTGATGGCGCCGCAGGGTCGAGTGCAGGTTCCAGCCGAACCTGTCATCCGGAGTTACCAGGCCGTGTCTGACAATTCCTGCCGGGCGCGACGCGAATAGTCCGGCATACCCTGGCCCGCCTGCTCAGAGTCCCAGGACCGCGGCCGCTCCAGCGCCTCCCACTCCGGGCGGAGCAGGGAGAGCATCGCGATGTCGTGCCGCCGCCCCCGGTGGAGGCAAGCGGCGCGCCGGATGCCCTCGTGGGTGAAGCCGGCGTGGGCGAGGACGGCGAGCGCCGATGCGTTGCCGGTATGGGGGAGCGCTTCGATGCGGTGCAGCGGGAGTTCGCCGAACGCGAGGTCGGTCAGAGCGTCCAGGGCGGCGCGCCCGTAGCCGCGGCCGCGGTGGTCCGGATCGACGAGGAGACGGACGGTGGCCGTGCCGTCGGACATGTTCTGCTCGGCCAGGGCTGCCGCGCCGACCGGCGTGCCGTCCGGGAGCAAGATGAGGAAGCCGTCGTGGTCGGCGTCGTCGATGTCGCGTTCGATCTGCTCGCGTACCGCCGAGAGCGGGCGCGGCCAGTGGCCCAGTTCGTGCGCGGCCACCGGTTCGGACCACCATGTGTGCAGTAGCTCGGCATCGTCCACGTCGAGTGGGGCAAGGGCGACTGCCGGGGAGGCGTTCTCGGTGATCATGGGCGGATGCTGGGCCATAACTCGCAATTGATCATGCTTGGGTGGGTCATTGCTCCTCAGCTCGTAGCCATAGGACCAGCGAGGCGATAACGACGCCAGCTCGGTAGCGGGTAGCCAGTTTGCCGAACCTGGTTGCCACCGCGCGGAATTGCTTCAGCTTCGCAAAGCACCGCTCGACAACGTTTCGTTCCTTGTAGGCGGTCTTGTCGAATGCCGGCAAACGGCCGCCCCTAACCGCGCGACGGGCGGTTGGCGATCTGGTCCCGGCGCTCCGGAATGGTCGCTTTGATGCCGCGCCGCCGAAGCGGGTGGCGGATCGTACGGGACGAATAGGCTTTGTCCGCCACCACCCGGTCGGGTTTGGTACGCGGGCGGCCGGCTCCGGTCCGCGGGATCCGGATCGCGTCCAGCTCCGCCGGGAACATTGCAGTCCGCCGTGTTCCCCATACTGAGCACGATCGAGAGCGGCAGACCCCGGCCGTCGACTGCCACGTGGACCTTGGTCGTCAGCTCACTCCGGGACCGCCCGAGCGCCTCGCGATGCGCGACAGCTGCCGGAATATCCGACGATTCATGAAGCGTTCGCTGGTCGGCGACTGCCGACGTGGCCCGTAGCTCAGGACATCGTCCGGGCTCTCGGCGGCAACGAGCACGGGTTCCGCAGAGTGGCAGCACGACCCGCGGTGCGCGGTCGCGCTGCCCAATGTCGGCGGGGCCCGGTACCGTGCGGTCACGATCAAGGCCCAGGAGGGAACATGACGACTGAGGAAGCACCCATCACAGCCCTGACAGCCGTCATGTCACCGCGCGACGGCGCCGATGAGCAGGTGGACTGGACCGCGGTCGGGCAGGCCTGGGGTGTCGGGTTCCCGTCCGACTACATGGCCTTCATGGCCGTCTACGGAGCCGGCGGCGTCGACGAGTCGGTGGGCATCCACGTCCCCGAGGCGACCACGCAGCCACCCGAGGGGCCGGGCTTCGGCAGCATGGCCGGCGAGACCGCCATCATGCGACGCCTTTGGTCGGACGACGGCGGACCGGCCGGCGTCGACGCGACCCCGGCCTCGGTGATCGCATGGGGCACCAGCAGCGGAGCCGACATGCTCGGCTGGCTCACCACCGGCTCCGACCCCGACACGTGGCCGGTCCTCGTGTGGAAACGGCACGGATCGCCGCAATGGCAGATCCACGACTGCGGCATGACCGAGTTCCTGCGGCGCCTGTTCACCCGGGACTTCGCCGATTGTCCGCTCAGCGACGCCTCCCTGTGGGGCGACCCGTCGCCCCACTTCGTTCACTGGCGCGAGGAACGCCGCCGCTACGAAGCAGGCATCGACCCCTACACCGGACAGCTGCTGCCCTGGCACGGTGCAGACTTCACCTGAAAGACCAGGGGAGGCCGCCGAGGGCGGTGTCGGTGGCGGCTGCGATGATCCACTTCATGAGTGAGACGACCCCCGCCGTGACGTGGACGCATGACCTGGCCACCACCGTCGAGCTGGTACGCACCCTGCACGACCTGCCGTGGGCCGCGGACCGGTCTGCGGTCGAACGGTTGGTGGCCGAGCGCCCCGGCTGGAAGATCCGCCGGGAGATGAACGACCTGCTCGCCGTCGGAATGTTCCCGACCGGCGGGACGGAGCTGTACTTCGACGCCACCGCCCCCAAGCAGGCGCACTACCGGCGGGTCCGGTTGATGCGGCTGCTGGACTTCGCCCCGACGGCAACGCCGCACCAGCGGCAGGCCGCCCTGCGGCAGCTCGCCGAAGCGCTGGGCGCCGTCGGCACGCCGACGCCGGCACCGACGGGAGCCGAGGGCTTCGGGCTGCTCTGGCGCTCGGGAGAACGGGTCATGCTGCTGCAGAGCAACGACCGGTGGGCATGGGTCTCGCTGCACCAGGCGGTCGCCGGCGCGCAGCACGTCGACGAGGACGTCCTCGGACGGATCAGCAAGGACCTCCCGCCGCTGTGGGATAGCGGAGAGCGGGACCAGCGACTGACGCTGCACCGGTTCGCCGAGCCTCCTGCGCTCGAACGCCGACGGGACGTCTTCGCCGACGTCTACCGGGCGGTGTGCGGCGTGCTCGGTGACCCGACGCTGTACGGGGGCGGCCCTGACGGGCCCGACGTTCGGTGGCGTGGCAGCGGCGAGGACACCACGCTGCTGCGGCTGCGGGCCGACCGGCGAGAGGTGTGGGTCGAGACCGCTTCGGCGGAAGCGGTCGAGGCGGAGGAACTCGGCACATTCCGGTGGGGCGGCCCGGGCAGTGACGGGAGCAGCGACTTCTCGCGGCTGCCGTACAGCTGGCAGCTGCACCTGTACGGGCCCGGCGAGACCGCCGTCTACCTGCCCGGCGGCCGACTGGCCGGCAACCTGCCGCACCTGAGGGAGGCGCTGGAGCTGCAGTTCGCCGCCTGGATCGAGCAGCTGCCCGTCCAGCGGCCCGGGGAAAAGGTCACGTTCACCATCGCCTCGCGCCGGATCAGCGGCGGAATCTCCTTCACGTACGACACCGATAAGGGGTTCCTGCTCCGCGTCGGTCCCCGGCCCGGGGACCCGCAGGTGGTGGCGGCGGCCATGACCGCCGACGGGTGGCAGCCGTCCGGCAAGCGCTGGAAAGCCGAGTTCCCCGCCCCGACCGCGCGGACCGCCACCGACGTCGCCGCGCTCATCATCGCCGAACTGGCCGCCCGCGGCCTCACCGGCGACCACGGCGAGGTGACCGCCCGCCGGGTCTGCCTCGGACCTGCGTGGGGCTTCTTCCTCGCCACGGGGCTGGGGCTGGAGACGAGCTGACGCACCGCCGCCTGGGGCCCGCCCCCGGTCGGCTGGAGCACGGCGGGTAGCGGCAGCGGACCGGGCCAGGGCCTGATCCAGTGCCAGGCCGGTCCCCCTGCTCCCTAGAAGATCGCGGACGATCGTGCCGGGCGGGCCTGGGCCCCGGGCGCTCGTCCGAGGCGCCTGCCGGAGCAGCGGGGTTCGAAATGCCACGCCGCCCGCCGAGTTGGTAGGTCGGCGGCCGGCGCGCGGTGAGTCGCCGGCGGCGACGAGTGCCTGACGTTGTCGGGGATCTCGCGCCCCTCGAACCGTCCGGGGAGGTCCACCGGCTCCCGCCTCCCGAGATGGTCCCGCCGGATCCGTGTCGGACCCTGTTGTTAGCCTGCGCGGATGGGACTGGACATCACCGTGGTCATGGCCGACTGGAACCGGCTGGCCCGGATACCGGCGGACGAGCGCCTGGAC
Organism: Kitasatospora sp. NPDC059722; assembly: GCF_042733235.1. Classification (NCBI taxonomy): domain Bacteria; kingdom Bacillati; phylum Actinomycetota; class Actinomycetes; order Kitasatosporales; family Streptomycetaceae; genus Kitasatospora; species Kitasatospora sp. NPDC059722. The sequence goes on along the minus strand of NZ_JBHWGD010000008.1, from coordinate 155,996 downwards.
GTGCTGGACGACACCGCGTTCCCCGTCCCCTGGAGCGATCCGGTCCCGGCCGCCCTCGCCGCCGCCCAGCCCGACGGCTGGGTGTGGCCGCCGGAGCCTGCCTGGTGCGCCCGGTACAGCTTCTACGGGACCACCGGCTCCTACAGCTTTCACTGGCACCTGGCCGCTGCCTGGGCGGACATCAGAGGATCGGCGGCCCCCGACCTACGGGCGGCCCTCGACCGCTTCCTCGGCGCCCTGGTCCCCGAGCCCCCGGACGACGGCCCCGCACCGGCCGCCGGCTTCCCCGACGACCCCTCACCCTGGCGCCCGCACGTACTCCTGCTCTGCACCCCGGACGAGATCCCCACCCTCGCCCGCGCCTGGGAGACGGCCGCACCACGGCTGGAGGAACTCCGCGCCCCGTTCGACGCCGAGTGCGCCGGCTATTCCTGTCGGCCCGCCACCTTCGACGCCGCCGCCGCACTCCTGCACGAGTGGGGCACGGTGGTCGCAGGAGCCGAGTCCCGCGGCTGGGGCCTCATCGGCCTCAGGTGAGCTCGCCGTTCAACTGCCCTGGCAGCACCGCGTGGCCGCCTCCGGCTTCAGCGGGCTGCGCCTTGCCTCCGGCGCCGACCCGGACCTCACCCTCCACCGCACGCCGTGAGACCGGAATCCCGCATCGGCCCACTGACAGTGCGCAATTCGGGCGGGCCGGCTACTCGCTGGCGAGGCCGAGCGCGGTTCGGACGGCGGCGGCCTGCGTGTGGCCGCCGTGGCTGCGAACGGCTGCGACGTCCTCTTGTGCGCTCGTGCCGTCGGAGGCGGTCCGCAGTGCCGCCAGCGCCGGCAGCATCTGGAGCAGCTCGGCCTTCAGATCGGCCGCCGGCTGCCGGACCCGGTCGCTCCAGGCGGTTGAATCCAGCGTCGCCACCTCCGCGTTGACGGCGGCCGACAGACGGTCCGCCCAGGGCCGTGCGCTCGTCGGGTCGCCGTCCAGGTCCATACTGCGGGGCGCGCCGGCGAGCTCGCCCTCCATGCGGTCGGCAGCCTGGAGGTAGCCGATCTGTTCCGTGGTCAGAGCCGTCTCGTCGCGCCGCAGCGAACCCGTCCGCTCGCCCTCGTCATCGGCGAACCAGCAGACGATCCTGTGCCCCGAGCTCTCCCACGACTGCTCGTCGGGCAGGTAGTCGTGGACGCGCACGGAACGCGGCAGGGCCCAGGTGTCCATCGCGTAGGCGTTCCGCTGCGCCTCGCAGGCCTTGGTCGTCTCGCGCTGGAGCGGGTACGGGCCCGGGTAGGACGGGTCGTCCGCGGTCGCCACGGCGAACACCTCGCCGGAGTGGCGCTCCGCGCAGGACACCGGACGCACGCGGGTACGGTCCTTCGACGTGGCGGCGTCGGGCGTCTCGAAGCAGTCGCCGCGCCGGAGGCCGAACTCGCTCACCGTGCCGGAGGGTTCGGCACGGGCGGACCGCACCGGCACCAGGGGGTGCCCGAACGCGCCCAGGGCGGCGGCGACCGCGAAGGACAGTGCCCACAGGGCGGACAGGACGATCCCGGCGACGGCCAGGCCGCGCCCCCGCTGGTTACGCCGGGGGATGCCGCGCAAAGCCGCGATGCCGAAGGCGAGGCCCGCGACCCAGAGGAAGCAGGCCACCCCGAGGACGCCGGCCACCAGCGAGGTGATCGCGTAACCGCTCCACCCGCCGGACGGCACACCCACCGCTGCGGCGCCACCGGCCTGATCCGGACGGCCGTCGTCGGGCTGGTTGTCGGCAATCGGCAAGGCTGGCTCTCCCCCTGATGGATGCCGCCCGCACGTGGCTGATCATGGTGTGTGGCGGCTGCGTGAATATAGCCGACTGCTACGTGGGCCCTGCTCAAGGGCCTCCATCAGGGGGAGGCCGAAATGCGGTGTCGTGATCGGGGTCGTAGCGCTCGGCCTCGGTGGCGGCGGTGTGGTCGCGCACGCGCTGCCACTCGGCGCGGACGGCGAACGCGGCCTCGTTCCCGGCGTTGGTATGCCGGTCGGCGCAGCGTTCCTCGAACCGGGCCTTCTCCAGGGCCTGCCGGATGTTCTCCGGGGTCAGCCCGGCCGCCTGACGGCGAACCCGACCGGGGGCGTCGCCGAGCAGCCCGGGTTCCTGGTCGTCATCCTGGTCGTGGTCTGGGCGGGCAGTGGGGCGGGGTCGACAGCGTCTCCGCCTCGCTTGTGCAGCTACCAGCCGAGGTCCTCGGCGTTCACTGCAGGTACGGTCTCGATCACGCGGCTCGCCCTGCCGCACAGCACCGACAAACCGCCTTGTCGGTGTCCGCACGATCGACCATGATGCTCCGTCGTGACCTACCTTCTTCTTCTCGGCAATCTGCTGGTCATCGCCGTATGCGTGGTGATCCACAGGGTCCACAAGTCCCGGGACTGGCGGCTCAGGGAACTGGCTCCAGCGCAGGTCGACTACGACGCGGCGGCTTACGGGCTCGTCCCGCGCGAGCGACTCGACCCCCGGCACGCGGGCCCGCCGCAGCCGCCGCACCGCCGTAAGGAGGCGCAGGCGATAGCCGACGCCGCCTGGCGCGGCGACTGGAAGCCGGCCGCCGCGTACGTCGAGGCCGCCGGGCAGGACTGGGACGAGCGCTGGTCGCGCCTGTCGCTGCTGGACTCCATCGCCGACGAGGACGACCGCTGGCTGAAGGCCTGGAGGGCGGCCGACCCGGGCAACTGCGAGGCCGCAACGCTGGAGGCCCACCGGATGGTCCACGCCGCGTGGGCGATCCGCGGCAGCGGATACGCGCCCCAGGTGCCCGACGCGGACATGCGGGCCTTCCGCTCGATGGTGCACTCCGCCCTCAAGGCGGCCCAGAACGCCGCCCAGCTGGACCCGGCCAACCCGGCACCCTGGGCGGTCATGGTCACCGCGGCACGCGGCTGCCAGTACGTGCCGCAACACTTCGCCGAACTGTGGGTCGGGCTGCACCGGCGGGCACCACATCACTACGAGGCCCACGTGCAAGGCCTGCAGTACTGGAGCGCCAAATGGTTCGGCTCGCACGAGCAGATGCTGGGCTTCGCCAGGCACGCGATGGACACCGCCCCGCCCGGCAGCCTCCTGCCAGCCGTCTACCTGCAGGCACTGCGCGAGATGGAGCTGCGCGGGGCGCACAAGGAGCTGCTGTCCGGCAAGGACGCGAAGACCCGGCTGCGACGGGTCGCACAGGCCCTGGCAGAGGTGCGGCCGGACGACGAGCGGCTGCCGGCGCTGCGGCACCTGCTCGCGCACTACGCGTTGAAGGCGAAGCAGTTCGACGTCGCCCTGGAGCAGTTCCGGGCGATCGGCCCGTCGTGCGGCAGCTGGCCCTGGACCAGCGTCCCCGACCCGGTGGCGGCCTTCGACGCCGCCCGCGGCACCGCCGTCCTCCGCTCCCGGGCGCAGCCGCTGCCTCCGGATCTGCGGCCGAAGGCGGCACCGCAGCAGGCCTTGTGACGCGGCGCGGCCGCCCCGGTTCGAGGTCGGCATCCCGGTGCCGGGGTTCGCGCTGCGGGCATCGAGCGTGGCGGCACCTCACGGCAAGGTGATCAGCCGTCAGCTCAGCGTCCCCACTGGCCTGTGCATCCGTCCCCGAGCGCGTCTCGCTCGATGTGACCATGCCTGTCCGCGGGGGCCGGCTGCTACAACTTCAAGGGGAAAGAACATGCACATGCGGCGTACTCCCGGCCGGCTCGCCGCAGCGGCGATCGCCGCCGCAATCCTCAGCGCCTGCGCAGGCGGCAACCCGCCCGCCCCGGGCAGTGCCGACGCCACGCCCCAGCACTCCGCACCGGGCGCACCACCGGTGGCGGCCTACGACCCGCCGACCGCGTTCGACCTCACCAAGGGTGTCGCACTGCCCGTCGAGGCAACTCGGGGCAAGGTCACCATGGCCGGCTCCATCGCCAAGCCCCTGCCGCTCACCCTGGACGGACCGACCGCCTACATCGCCGCGACGGACAGCCTGCAGGCGGTGGACCTGGCGACCGGCCGCGTCAAGACGATGATCACCGCCCTGCACCAGGCGCTACGGCCGAGCAATCAGCTCATGGACGGCAACCCTGCCGAGGCGCCGGTGATCGCGGAGGTGGCCGGAAAGCGGCAGGCGATGGCCGCCTTCCTGACGAAGGCCGCAGGACAGGGCACCACCGCGGACCGCCTCGTCGTGGAGCTGGCCACCGTGGACACGGCCACCGGCACCGGCAACACCCTGCAGAATCTGACCATCGATCTCCCCGCGGAGACTCTCACGGCCTACCCCACATCACCGTCCGCGACCTTGCTGGCCGTCCAGGGCACAACGGCCGTCATCGCCATCGACGAGACACAGGGCGGTGCCGTTCTCGCGATCGACATCGCCGCCAAGACAGTGCTCTGGAAGCAGACCCGGTTCATCGCCCGGGCGGTGACCGGCCGGCAGGTCACAGGCATCGCCCTCAAGAACGGTGCGGCGCAGCGGGTGGCGGGTTTGAACCTGGCCGACGGTGGTACCGCCTGGAGCGCCGAGGCCGACAGCTACGGGACCGAGGTGCGGCCCGCCGGCCCCGCCACGCTGGTGGCCTCGGGGCGCGACTACGGCAACGGCAAGCAGTTCACCCGTCTGCTCGACGGGGCGACCGGCCACGAGGTCCTCGCGCTGGGCGGCGCAGGCGCTGACTGCCGGCACGACGGCCGCTCGGTCACGGTCTGCACTGACGACGGTTCCGTTTTCGCCGTGGACGACAACGCGCAGGTGCTCTGGAAGCTCCCGGACGAGGCGAACCACCGCATCGCCCCCACCGTGACCGCTGTCTGGCACGGGCTGGTCTACGGCAGCGCCGGCCACGGACCCGTCATCCTCGACACCCGTACCGGCGCGGACCGCCCTGCCACCCCCGGCATCGCCCCCGCCGCCGTCGACGCCTACGCCGGCCTCGCACTCAAGAATGACGCCAACATCCTGGTCGCCTATCCCGCGGCGGGATGAGCGGCGAGGCCTCCCGTCCTGTCCTGATCCCTCGCTCTGGGCGGCGCGGACTGCGGCGAGGCGGTGGGGCCGACGTGTGCGGCGGCCGTGATGACGACCCGTCGCGCACCGACCGGGCGCAGGCACCGCTCGCCAGCACGGCGCAGCGGGAGTCTTTGCTCGGGACGGCGGCGAGCGGGTCTTGGGCGGTTGGCCGATAAGGGGCAGAGCCCGAAAACGCGCGTCGCCCCCGCACCCCGAGTGGGCACGGGGGCGACGCAGTGGCCGACCTACGGGTGGCCCATGATGACGTCCGCGAGGGCCCCCGTGGCGGTAGCCACGTAGCCGGCGGTCACCACAGCGGTCGACACCACGACCACGACAATCCGACGAAGCTTGCTCATACAACCCCCCTCCGGGGTGAAGTGGCGGGCTTAAGGGTGGCCCGCGATGAGGTCCGCAAAGGCCCCCGTGGCGGTAGCCACGTAGCCTGCGGTCACCACAGCGGTCGACACCACGACCACAACGACCCGACGAAGCTTGCTCATACAACCCCCCTCCAACCCGACAGGCCCGGCCCCGAGTTCATGCTCGCTGCACAGGTTCAGGGCCCGCGTGGGCCGGGGTTCCCTGTATACGTCTCACGTTAGGTGGGCGGTTCGGTGGTGGAATGCGCGCTGCGTCTCCGGTTCTGTGCTCTGCGTCTCCTCTGTTGTGGGCTCGGGCTGGGCCTGGCGGCGGTGTTCGCGTGGGGAGAGGCCGTGGGCGGCTTTGAAGGCGCGACTGAAGTCGGAGGGGTTGGGGATGCCGCAGCGGGAGCCGATGGCGTGGGCCGGCAGGGCCAGCAGGGCGGGGTCGGCGAGTTCGCGGTGGGCCTTCCTCAGCCGCTGGCGGCGGATGAACCCGGCCACGGTCTCCCCCTTGGAGTAGCGGGCGAATAGGCGGTGAAGGTGGCTGACGGAGATGTGGTGGGCGGCGGCGACCATGGGCGGGGTCAATCCGGGGTCGTGCAGTCTGGCCCGAATGAACGCCCGAATGGTCTCCACCAGGGCCTGCTGCCGGGCCTCCAGCGGCAGCGTGCGCTCGGCGTCGAGCTCGCCGGCGATCCAGGCCGACATCAGGTCGACCACGACCGTGGGGGGGGGGGGGGCGGGCGGCGGGGCGGGGGGGGGGGCGGCGCCGGCGCCGCGCCCGCCCTCGAGCACCCGCCACCGCCCCCCGCCCGACACCCCCCCC
>NZ_JBHWGD010000008.1:90288-149797 GCF_042733235.1 Kitasatospora sp. NPDC059722 | reverse complement strand
GGCGCCTACCCCGCCCCCAATTCCCGCCCACCCGCCGGGGCGGGGGGGGGCCCCCCCCCCCGGGCTGGAGGACGGCGGCCTGGCGGTCCAGGCCGAGGAGGAACTGCGCCAGCAGCGCCCCTGTGCCCTCCCGGCCGGACAGCCTGCGGCCGAGCAGGTCACGCAACCGGTGCGGGGGCACCGGCAGCAGCGACACCGGCAGGTCGATCCCCACGCCGGCGACGTCCGGACCACCCGCCCCCGGGGCCCGGTCCCCGAACATCCGCACGTCGTGCGGGGTGGAGCTATCGATGAGGGCGAAGTCACCGACACCGAACGTCTCCGCCTGATCCCGTCCACGCCTGAGCCCGTGGACTCCGGAGGTCAGCAGCGTCAGGTGGTACAACTCCTGATCCGAACGCCGGATCATCCGCTCCGTACGCCGGAACCGCGCCGAGGGGAACGACGACCCCAACAGGACCACCGGCCCCAGGCCGAAGAGCCGCACCTTCCCCGTGAAGTTGTCCGCGTGAGCGCTCGTCGCCTCGCACTCCCGCGTCCTCGCTAGCGCGTCCCGCCAGCACTCAAAGCTGTCCTCCGCAGACAAACCATCGCCCTGGAGCACGCTCTTCTCAGATGCAGACATCCCGCCCCCTCCGGACATACCGCCCTCGCCGAACGGGCGAGGCCCTCCCCCGATGCCATCGTCACGCCATCATCTCGGGCTGCTCCAGCCCGGCCAAGAGGGTCATCAGGTCACACCCGCAGGGTGAGAACGGAGTGACCCAACAACGGAGGAGCGGGTGTCAGGGCGGCCCGGGATCCGTGGCGATGTCCACGACTTCGGGGAGGGTGGCCACCACGGTGCATGACATCCGCAGGCGGGACAGGATCCTCTCGGGGCCGGGGTCGGACGCGAGGAGCTCCCTCAGCCCCTCGGCGGCGTGTTCCAGTACCTCCACCACCGGCCCCGGACCGTTCATGATCAGCCAGAACATCGCGGTGAACGTGAAGACGCCGGGCAGCTCGTCGACGACGGGCGTGGGCAGGTCGGGACCCCCGACCGCGCCGAGGGACACATCATGTTCCCGTCCCGGAAAGTGGTGTCCATCGCCAGCACGTGCTGGACAAAGTACTGGTTGGTGGCGAAGTCGGTGACGTTCCCAAAGACGCGGTCATCCCGCAGCCCGCCGACCAGATCGCCAACCGTACGCGCAAGGGCAGCAACGGCGGCCGCCCGCCGTCTTTCGACCGCCAGGCCCACAAGCAGCGCAACATCGGCCCGGGGCCGGCGGTTGCGGTGGGCGCTGCCGTCCCGAGACAGCCGCCGGCGCCGGGTTTCCGGTAGGTCCGGGTCAGGTCAGCAGGTGCCGACCCGGCCGGAGCGGGCGGACCAGACGGCGGTCCACGGACCGTCGCCGTGGGGGCGGTAGACGACCAGGTTCCCGTCGTTCTGCAGGCGCACCCAGTTGGCACTCGGGTTGCAGCCGAGGGCGGTCCCGGATGCCCACCGGGCGTTCTTGAAAGTGTCGTAGACGACGAAGTTGCCGTCGTACTGCATGATGACCTTGCCGGGCGAGGTGTTGACGGTTCCGCTGGCCCAGACCGCGTAGCCGCTCTCGTCGTACTGCACGAGGTTGCCGTCCTTCTGGTAGACGAGCCGCTGGTCGCCGTTGCCGGAGACCAGTGTGTCGCCGGGGAGCAGGCAGCTGCCCCACTCCATGTGGTCCCAGCCGCGCGGGTTGCGCGAGCAGTTCCACTCGCCGTTGACGTCGGCCGACGCGCTGGTGGCGGTGGTGAGGCCGATGACGCCGGCCAGGGCGGCCGCGGCGCTTGCGAGTGCAACGAGCCGCCTGGGCGTCCTTCGGATGGTCATCATGGTGTTCCTCCTCGCCCCGGACCGCTCTGAGCGCTCCCGGGCCTGGTGTCGTGGCGGCGCGCGGTACCGGTCCCCCGTCCCGCCGATGGGATGGAGCCCCCGCTCGGCGGCTCCGAACCTGACAACGCTCCGTACACGTCGGGCGGTTCAGACTCGCCGGCTGACCATCCGTCGGTCCGCGGCCGCGCTCCCCGTCCGCGGCTGGCACGATCCGTAGCACTGCCTGGCGCTGGAACTCGGCGACGGCCTGGCCGCATTCACCACACGGCTCACCCTCACCGCCATCGACGCCGCAGGCCCAACAACCCCCACCGCCCGACCCCTCATCGACCACTTGGCCCAGCGGACAAGCGAAGTCCGCGACGGCTACGCACTGCGCGACCTCCTCGCCCATCCAGCTGTTCGCCATCACCTCGACCCCGTAAGGACAACCGAACTCGAACACGCTCTCGCCAGCTGAGCACTCGCCTCAGGCGACCTCCCGGCACCCTTCACCGTCAAGCTGAACAGCGCGCTCGCGGTCGCCGCCTCAATGATCGACGACTCCTTTCACTGACGATCCCCGACACTGCATGACTGGGCGGCAGCAGCGGGTTCTCCGGCGACCAGAACCTGCTCGTCTCACCGCGACTGCCGACTTCGGCCTGACGCCGGTGTCGGCCCCGAGCGGCGCAGATGCTCGGGCTGGTCACCGGACGTGGTCGTCGGCTGCTTCGACAGCCCCCACGAGGATCGGGCCTTGGCCGCGCTCGCCGAGACCTTCCGGGCGCGTACCGAACCAGGCCCCGGCCGATCCAAGGCCTGCCCCATCTTCCGAAGCATCGGAACCTCCACGACAGCAGGCGAGGCGATCGCGCTGACAAGCAGGGCCTCGGCGCCGGGAAGCGCTTGCCGCCGAACCGAGGCACTGTAGGCGCCGGCCGCCCCACCGACAGCAAGCAAGGCCTCCGCGCTCGGCAACGGCCCCTGATGACGCCGAAGCCAGTCCGCTCCCTGGTGAGCGAGCCGCGCGATCCGCTCGCAGGCCACGATCGAGACATCGCGCAGGAACTCCAGCACCCGACAATCACCGACCAGTCGGTTGTCATTGTGGCGTTCCGTGGGACTCCCCGACGCCAAGGGCGAACCCATCGCAGCCAGGTACTGGACACCCGCGCCAAGACTTCTGTCATGTGAAGCAAATACATTGACACTCATATGCCTTACGGTTATCAACGGGACCTTCAGCGACGTCAGCTGGCTTCAGCGTGGCGAGGTCACACCGAGCGGTCGAGCACCGGTGCGGGCTTCGCCCGTGCCGCAGCCTCGGCGGCCTGGGCCTCCGCGCCCCAGCGGCGGGCGAGGACGGCGCAGACCATCAGCTGCAGCTGGTGGAAGAGCATCAGTGGCAGCACCATCAGGCCGGCGGCCGGGCCGGGGAAGAGAACGGCGGCCATGGGGACGCCGCTGGCCAGGCTCTTCTTGGAGCCGCAGAAGACGATGGCGATCAGATCGCCCCGGTCGAATCCGAGCCGGCGGCCGGCCAGCAGGGTGACGGTCAGAACCAGCGCCAGCAACAGCGACTCGGCCACCAGCAGGGCGGCCAGCCGGGGCAGCGAGAGCGTGTCCCACATCCCGCCGACGACGGCGGCGCCGAAGGCGCTGTAGACGACCAGCAGGATCGAGCCGCGGTCGACCAGGGCGAGGACGGCGCGGTGGCGGGCCGTCCAGGCGGCGATCCAGCGGCGCAGCAACTGGCCGGCGGCGAAGGGCAGGAGGAGTTGTTCGGCGATCTCCAGCACGGTGCCCGGCGAGATGCCGCCCTTGGTGTGCAGTAGCACGGCGGCGAGCAGTGGGGTCAGGAGGATGCCGAAGAGGCTGGAGAAGGTCGCGCTGCAGACCGCGGCGGCGGTGTTGCCGCGGGCGATGGAGGTGAAGGCGATCGAGGACTGCACGGTGGAGGGCAGCAGGGTCAGGAACAGCAGGCCCTGGTAGAGCTGCGGTGACAGGACGGTCGGCACCAGCAGATGGGCGGCCATCCCGAGCAGGGGGAAGAGAACGAAGGTCACCGCGAGCACGGTGCTGTGCAGTCGCCACTGCTTGAGTCCGTTCCAGGCCTCACGGGCGGAGAGCCGAGCACCGTAGAGGAAGAACAGCACGGCGACCCCGCCAGTGGCGGCGTCCGAGACGACCGGTGCGGCGCCGCCACGGGCCGGCAGTACGGCGGCGAGCAGCACGGTGCCGAGTAGGAAGGCGATGAACGGGTCGACGCGGAGGCGGGCGCAGCGGCGTAGCACTGGCCGGGTGGGAAAGCGGCGGGAGCGGGTTGGGGTGTTCGGGCGGGGCATGGTTCTCCGCGCGGGTGGTTTCGGGTGGGACGGTCTCAGCCTTTCGCTCGTTCGGGTGATTGTGAATCCCGCTGGCTGCACTCACTGTCATCATGGTTCGTAATATCAGCCGATAGAGTGGCTGGATGTTCGATCCGGTGCAGTTGAGGTCCTTCCTCGCGGTGGCACAGACCGGCGGCTTCACCCGGGCCGCCCAACGGCTGGGGCTGCGGCAGTCGACGGTCAGCCAGCACGTGCGGAGGCTGGAGGAGACCGCCGGCCGGCGCCTCTTCCTGCGCGACACCCACTCGGTGCAGCTCACCGGCGAAGGCGAGGCGATGCTCGGGTTCGCCCGGACGATCCTGGAGGCGCACGAGCAGGCGCTCGGCTACTTCGCGCGGACGCAGGTGCGCGGGCGGGTGCGATTCGGTGCGTCGGAGGACTTCGTCGACACCGAACTGCCGCAGATCCTGCGGGGCTTCCGGCGGCGCAACCCCCAGGTCGACCTCGAACTCACCGTCGGGCTCAGCGCCGTGCTCTACGAGCAGCTGGCCGACGGCCGGCTCGACCTGGTGCTCGGCAAGCGCCCGCCGGGCGGCGACGCCCAGGGCCAACTGATCTGGCAGGACCGGCTGGTGTGGGTCGCGGCGGAGGACTTCCGGCTGGAGCACCCGGCGGAGCCGCTGCCGCTCATCGTCTACCCGCCGCCGAGCTTCACCCGGGCACGCGCCCTGGAGGCCTGCGAACGCGACGGCCGGCCCTGGCGGATCGCCTGCACGAGCACCAGCCTGTCCGGGGTCCGGGCCGCCGCGCTGGCCGGTCTCGGGGTGGTGCCGCACGCCCGGAGCCTGATCCCGTCGGGCCTGCGGCCGCTGCCCGACCAGCCGGGCCTGCCGGGCCTGCCGGACCTGGGCACGACGGACTTCGCCCTCACCACGGGACGCACCACGGCTCGCGGCCCGGCCCGCGTCCTGGCCCAGGCCGTACTCGCGGACGCGTTCCGGCTGCAACGCGCCCCGGAGCGGGCGCAGCCCTGACCTGGCAGGGCCGAAGCGGCCGGCCCGCGCGGCCTCGGCGTCACGAGATCATGAACTCCCCCGTCGACAGCGCACGCTTCACTATCCGCACGTCGCCGATCCAGCCGTGGAAAATCTTGTCGAGTACGCCCGCGTACTCGTACCCGCCGAGTATCCACGGCCGCCCGAGGGTGGTCAGCCCCACCGCCGGGGTCGACGGGTTTCGGGCCACCTCGCAGCCGTCCACGTACATCCGGTTGAGCCGGCCGTCGTTGACGACCGCGACGTGCCACCAGTGGTCCAGCGGCAGCTGGTGGCCCCAACAGGTCGACGCGCCGGTCTGGTTGAGCGGGTAGACGCACCACTGCAGCGCGGGCGCCTCGGACAGGCTGAGCGTGACGACCGGCTCCTGCGGGTCGGTCGCGTCGCCGCTCTTGCCCGCCTCGCCGCTCATGCCCCAGCGGCTCAGGATCCCCGACCACGCGTTCGCCCCCGGGTCCCAGTCCGCGGGCAGCTTGAAGAAGGCCTCGATCGTGTAACCGTGCTCGAACGTCTCGCGGTTGACCGGCGCGGTGGGCACGGTCTGGAGGTACGCGCCGACCGGCGGCTTGTTGCGGCTATCGAACAGCAGGCTGCCGTGCCCGGGCTGGTCCGGGTGGTGGTCGGACGACCACGTGAGTGCGGTGTCGGGCGCGCCCGGAGTGGCCTGGCGGACCAGGTCGTTGCCCTGGCCGGTCAGGTCCCGGACGGTCTGCAGGACGCCGGTGCCGGCCTTGCCCCCGCCGTCGAAGCGCCAGTAGGCGAGGGTGTCGCGGACGAGCAGCTCGCCCGCGGGGCGAGCCGGGCGCGGCGGGACGGGGGCGAAGCCGGCGAAGCGGCGTTCGAAGTCGATCGGGATCGAGAACCGGTCGACGTCGGAGGTCAGTTCGGCCTCCCGGGCGGCCAGGGCGTTGCGCTCCTCCGCGGCCGTCTCCTGGATCCAGGGCGAGAACGTCGACACGTCGATCGTGTTCCGGTCGAGGTCGAAGCGGTAGGTGCGGATCATCGCGGCGCCGCCGTAGTAGCGGTCCTGGTAGTTGGTGATGTGAACGTGCACATCGTTCCCGGCCTTGTTCCGCAGGACGGTGCGGCCGGGCGGCCAGTAGTGCCCGTTCACGGTGAGGAACACCTGGTCATTGCCGCTGACGAGCTTCTCCCACAGGCGTTTCCCGTAGTCGGACAGGTTCGCCTTGCCGCTGCCGTCCGCGTAGGCCATCTCGTGGGTGGTGAGGATGACCGGCAGCTTCGGATTCTCGGCGATCATCCTGTTCGCCCAGGCGAAGCCCGCGTCCGACAGGCGCCAGTCCAGGGAGAGGACCATCCACTCGCGGCCGGCCGCCCTGAAGACGTGGCACGTGTTGTACCCGTCGGGGCTGGATGCCCGGTAGCCGGGCGTGCGGGCGGCCCTCGCCGCGGTAAACGTGTCCAGGTACGGGGTCCTGCCGCGCTGGTCGTCGGTCGAGGACCGGACGTCGTGATTGCCCGCGAGCACGCCGTAGGCGACGCCGGCGTCGTCGAGCAGCGCGAAGGACTTCGTCACGGCGGCGTACTCGGCCGGCAGCCCGTGCTCGGTCACGTCGCCGAGGTGGGCGAGGAAGACGATGTTGTCGTCCCCGCCACCCTCGCGGTTCGTCCCGCCGTCGAGGACGTAGCGGAACGACGCCTCCAGCGGGGCGGGGTGGATCCGGTCCTCGTCGAACAGGTACTGCGTGTCCGGCATGACGACGAAGGTGAACTGCCGGCTGTCCGGGTCGGGCTCCCAACCCTCGGGGCGGGTACGGGGCTTGACGTCGGCCTCGGCGGGGGCGGCGACGCCGAACAGCCCGAGCCCCGCCGAGCCGACCCCGGCCCCCAGCAGCCCGGCCCCGCGCAGGAACCGCCGCCGGCTCGCCGCCGCTGCCCCGCCCCCGTCGAGTTCCGCGGTCCGGGGACAGGCGCACGCGTCGGACGGATGGGAATCGTGCATGATCGCTCCAAGGAGTGGTGTGGCCCCGGACGGTTCACCGGACGTTAGGGACCGAACCTTGTCGCAGGTCATCCACGTGGCCACGCCGCGCTGAACAGCGGCCGAATGCCGCGATCACGACAGCGACCCCCGTCAAACGGCGACGATCTGCCAGTCCTGGCTGTCACCTCCGGTGATGGTCCACTGGATGACCTGGGCGCCGTCGGCGGTGGAGGCGTCCTTGACGTCGGCGCACCACCCGTTGCGGACGTTGACGAGCCGGTAGTAGCCGCCGGTCGCGGAGGGGACGAGTTGCCACGACTGGTTGTCGCCACCGTCGCCGGTCCACTGGTCGAGGCTCGCGCCCTGGACGGAGTTGCCGGGGCTGTCGAGCACCTTGCCGCTCTTGGCGTTGGACAGCCGGTAGGACCCGTCCGCATTGGGCAGGAGCTTCCACTGCTGGTCGGCGCCGCCGGTCCAGGGCCGTTGGACGAGGCCGGCGCCGTCGGCGGTGGAGGCGTCACTGACGTCCAGCACCTTGCCGCTGCGGCGGTTGACCAGTGTGAACGTGCCCAGGTCCGCGCCGAAGGGCCGGTCGTAGAGCTCCAGGGTGCGGATGGACGCCCAGACGCCGTCCGGCAGCCCGGTGACAGTGACGCGCACGTACCGTGCGCGGGTGCGGAACTGGGCGACCTGGACCTGGCTGGTGCCGGTCGTCGCGGTGAGGTCGGCCAGCGTGGTCCATCCTGCATCGTCGGTGGAACCCTCGATCGTGTACCGGTAGTTGGTCCGGTCCAGCTCCCAGGCGATCCGGGTGCCGGTCAGGGAACGGGTCGAGCCCAGGTCGACCTTCAGCCAGTGGCCGGTGCCGCCGTCGTTCGCGCACCAGCGGGTGGAGGTGGCGCCGTCGACGGCCTTGGCCGCGGTGTTGCCCTTGGAGCCCTCCTCGCTGTCGGCGGTCGCCGTCGCGCCGACGGCGACGGCGATGTCGGCGGGCTGCACGCTGCGGTCGAGGACAACGCCGACGACGCTGTCCTGGGGGTGGGTGGTGCGATCGATGCCGGCGACGGCGACCCGGCCGTCGGCGCTGACGGTGTAGGCGAGCTTGCCGCCGGAGCGCACGTCGAACACGCGGGTGACCTGCGCGTCGCCGATCGGCGAGGTGGTGAAGGTGGTTCCGCTGTAGCCGGGGAGCACGTGGACGTAGAAGGTGTCGTCCTTGTACGTGTAGCCGTACTGGCCGTCGACCGGGTTCCACGGCCCGCCGCGGGTGCCGTAGACGGACCGGCCGCAGGCCGTCATGAAGGTGCCGATCTGCCGCAGCAGGGCGGCCTGGGCGTCGGAGACGGTGCCGTGCCGGTCCGGGCCGACGTTGACCATCACGGTCATGTTCCGCACCCAGCAGTTGACCAGGATGTCCATCGCGGTGCCGTAGCCCATGACGGAGGAGTTGGAGTAGCCCCACGTGCCGATGACGCTGAAGACCTTCTCGACGAGCCTGCCCGTGCGGATCGCCCCGGTCGGGACCCCCGGGCCCTCGTCGCTGTCGTAGTCGCCCTTCCAGCCGGAGCGCGAGGTCGCGACGATGTCGGGCTGGTGCTTGCGGACCATGCCCATCAGTCCCAGCGGCCTGCCGTCGGCGTCCGTCTCGCCGTAGGCGGCGTCCACCGGCCACTGGTTGGCGGTGTCGCGGAACCGGCCGGGTTCCCAGAAGAAGGCGCCGGCCGCGTCGGTGCCCTGCTCGGCGATCCAGCCGCCGTCCCACCACAGGTCGTCGATCACGCCGTACCGGGTGACGAGTTCCTTGACCGACTCGTACACCTCGGTCTTCATGATCCGCGCGTTCTCCTTGTGCGCGGGATCGGTGGTGTAACCCCAAGGGTTCGCTGCGCAGTTGGTACCGCTCACATCGTAGTAGCCGGGGTAGCGCCAGTCGATCGGCGAGTAGTAGAGGCCCACCCTCAGGCCGGCCGCCCGCACCGCCGCGACGTAGTCCTTCACGAAGTCACGGCTGAGCGGCGCCTGCCCGGAGTTCCAGCCGTTGGGGTGGTTCAGCGGCCACAGGGCGAAGCCGTCGTGGTGGCGGGTCGTGAGCGTCGTGTACCTCGCCCCGAAGTCCTTGGCCAGTCGGGCCCACGCCACCGGGTCGTAGGCATCGGCGGTGAACTGCTCGCTCGTCGCGTCGGTGACGTACTTGCGGTAGTTCGCCGGGGTGACCGCGGCGCTGTGCATGTACCACTCGCCCTTGGCCGGGCCCGCGTACACGCCCCAGTGGATGAACATCCCCAGCTTGGCGTCCATCAGCCACTGGATCTTGGCGTCCGGCTGCTGTTCGAGGCCCAGGTCGGTCTGCGGGATCCGCAGGGGAGGCAGCGGCAGCGGGTCGGCCGCCGTCGCGGCGTACGCGGGCGCCGTCACGGCGACCGGGCCCACCGTCGCGGCAACCGTCATGGCCGCCATGCCGACGAGGAGCGACCTGCGCGAGATGGGATCCGGCACTGTTGTTCCTCCAGTTCGCATTTGAACGGTGATGTTGGAGGCCCCGGACGGGCCCGGCTGCCGGCCGGGCCCGCTGCCGTCAGCCGCCCGTCAGGAAAGGGTCCAGCTCTCGCTGGCGGCGCTCGAACTGCCGCCCGGCTCCTGGTCCACGGCCCCGCCCTGCGTGGTCGAGCCGCCGGTGCCGATGGTCAGGCCGCTGCCGATGCCGACCAGCACGTACTTGCCGCCGGCGAGGTCCAGCGCCCACTGCTGGTTGGTGCCGCCGTTGCAGGTCCACTGCTGCAACTGCACGCCGGTGGCGGTCGAGTAGCCGGGGACGTCCAGGCACAGTCCGCTGTTGGCGCTCGTCAGGGTGTAGACGTTGTCCGCGACCCTGGTGAGCGTCCATTTCTGGTTGGCACCGCCGGTCGACGGCCATTGGATGACCCCGCCTCCGGCGGAGGTGGAGGCGCCGGACACGTCCAGCAGCATCGAACTGGCCGCGTTGGCCAGGGTGTAGGTACCGGCGGAGGGGAGGCCGCTGCCGGCCGACCAGGTGCCTGCGGACGTGTCGAGGGACCAGGTGGGGTACTGGCCGAGGTTCAGCGTCGTCCCCCTGATGGTCAGCGGGAGCCAGATCAGCTTGGAGCCACCCAGGTCACCGGTGTCCCAGCGGTCCCCCGCGTAGATGTACGTGGTACCCGAAGTGCCCTGAACGGTGATGATGTTGGCCGTCTGGCTCCCGTAGGTATTGGTGCCGGGGGCGGCCAGATCCTTCCAGGCCGACCACGGTCCGCTCGGGGACGTCGCGGTGGCGTAGACGTTGTCGTTGAGGTACCAGCCCGACAGGTGCGACCCCAGCAGGTAGTAGATGCCGCCCACCTTCACCATGGCCGGGGACTCGATGCTGCCGCCGCCCAGGAGCTCGACCGGGCTGTCGACCGAGAGGTAGTCGGCGGAGAGCTTGTCGATCCGCAGGCCGCCGTTGTTGCGGTCCTCGGTCAGCAGGTAGCCCGTGCCGTCGGACTCCTGGAACAGGCCCAGGTCACGGCTGACGTTGCCCAGCGGCCGGAAGCTGCCCCGGTAGACGTACGGGCCGCACGGGGTGCTGCTGGTGGCAACACCGGCCTTGGCCTCGGAGTAGTCGCCGCTGTCGATGTGAACGTACATCACGTACGTGCTGGTCGACGCGTTGTAGATGACCTTCGGCCGCTCGACGACCCGGTTCGGCCCCAGATCTCCACTGCTCTGCTTGGCCAGTGCCACGCCCTGGTAGGTCCAGGTGCCGAGGTCGCCGGAGGTGTAGCAGGGGATGTCCTGGAACGAGGTGTTCGCCGACGTCTCACCGGTCTTGTCCTCGCCGAAGCCGTACCAGGTGCTCCCCACCTTGAGGATGCCCAGTCCGTGCAGCTGCAGCGCGTTGCCGTTCTGGTCGGTGCGGGCGCCGCCCAGGGTGAACTGCACCGGGGCCGAGGCCGCCTGGGCCTGTGCGGCGGGCAGCAGCACCGCCGCGAAGGCGCCGAGCAGGGCGAGAAGTCCGGCGAGTGCGGTCCGCCACCGGCCGACCGGCCGGGTGTCGCCTGAAGGACTGCGGGACAAGGGGTCACCTCTCCAAAAGGACATGCGTCGGAAACGTCCATGACATGGGATGGATTAAGACCCAAAGATCGGGTGCTTGTCCAGAGTTTCGACGGCTTTTGCCGAGCAGCCGCCCAACAGTGGCGTGATTCATCTGACCTCATGGCAACAGACATGGGATGTCAGGCGATCCCTGACTCGATCCGGGCCGCTCCACCCGCACCCGGCCCCGAAGACCGTCCGCACCGGCGTCACCGTGAAACTTTCACCAGCGGGATCGCACCGATCGGCCTGTATCGCCTGGAAGCCAGGGAGAAGCCCAGCCACTCCTTGACGAGGTCGCAGTCCCTGATGCAGCGTCAACAGTCCGAAACACTCCGGAAACAAGAGCAAGGGCGACGCCGTGAGCGCGAGCACCAATGTGAGCGATCACATGCGTGACCTGCTCACCGCCCACCGCTGTCAACCAACTGCGGAGGAAGAGGTTCCATGCTGCGTTCCCGGTACCTGACGACCCGCCTGCTCGCCGTGCTCCTGGCGGTCGGCGCCGCACTCGGTGTGAACGTGTCCAACGAGCCCCGGGCCGGCGCCGCCTCGTTGACCCGGATCACGGGCTTCGG
Organism: Kitasatospora sp. NPDC059722; assembly: GCF_042733235.1. Lineage (NCBI taxonomy): Bacteria > Bacillati > Actinomycetota > Actinomycetes > Kitasatosporales > Streptomycetaceae > Kitasatospora > Kitasatospora sp. NPDC059722. Next base: position 137,957 of record NZ_JBHWGD010000008.1, on the reverse strand, counting down.
CACCAACCCGACCGACCTGCAGATGTACCTGTACGTCCCGAACAGCGCCAAGGCCAACCCGCCGATCCTGCTGGCACTGCACGGCTGCCAGGGCTCGGGCCCCTACCTGTACTCCAGCACCGATTTCGCCGCGCTGGCCGACCGGTACGGGTTCATCGTCATCTACCCCTCGACCAGCCCCGGCGGCAGTTGCTGGGACGTCTCGTCCGACCAGGCGCTGACGCGCAACGGCGGCAGTGACCCGGTCGGGCTGATGTCGATGATCACGTACGCCGAGCAGCGCTACGGCGGGAACCGCAACGCCGTGTACGTCACCGGCGAGTCGTCGGGAGGGATGATGACCAACGTCATGCTCGCGGACTACCCGGACGTGTTCAAGGCCGGCTCGGCGTTCATGGGCGTGCCCTACCACTGCTTCTACACGGGCACCGTGCGCGGTTGGAACGGCCCTTGCGCCGGGGGCCGGGTCTCCATGACCGCGCAGCGGTGGGGCGACCTGGTGCGCGGTGCCGATCCCGGCTACACCGGGCCGCGCCCCCGCGTGCAGCTGTGGCACGGCACCGCCGACCCCATCCTGAACCACAACGATCTCGGTGAAGAGACCAAGCAGTGGACGAACGTCCTCGGGGTGAGGCAGAGCCCGTCGTCGACCGACACCCCGGCCGCCGACTGGAACCGGGCCCGGTACGCCAACGGCTCCGGCATCACCCAGGTCGAGACGTACAGCATCACCAGCGCCGGGCACCAACTGCCCATCCAGGGCAGGCAGATGGCCGCCTACGCCATCCACTTCATGGGACTGGACGGCGGCGGCAAGCACCAGCGGGCCCTCGGGTAGTCGCTCTCCGGCTCCCCTCCAGATCAAGGAGATCCCGCCCGGTCGCCGATCGGGCGGGATGCGCCGCCGACGTCTCCGCCATGACCGCGACGGCCCGCGCCGCCGGACGGCTGCTCGTCGAGGCCGCCTGGAACCGCTGGCACCCGCGCACCCGGGACCTCGAAGACCTGATCGCCCGCGGCGCGATCGGCACCGTCCACACCGTCACCGCCCGGTTCGACGGTCTCGCCCCCGCCCCCGGCAACTACCGCCTCGACGCCGCCCTCGGCGGAGGGGCCCTCTACGACGTCGGCTACTACGCCGTCTCCGCCGCGCTCACCGCGTTCGGCTGGCGCGCGCCGACGGTCCTGCGGGCCGAACAGGAGCGCTGGGGCCCCGGCTCCGCCGACTCCGTCACCCGGTTCCTGCTGGAGTCCCCCGGCCGGGGAATGGCCGAGGTCGACTGCTCACTCGTCGGCCGCACGGCCGAGACGTTCACCACCACCGGCACGGGCGGCTCGATCACCCTCACCCCACCGGCGTTCTGCGCCGGCTCCGCCCCCAGCACGCTCACCACCACCGGCGGAGGCCGCCGCGACTACCCGGCCCAGGATCCCTACCGCCTCATGGTCGAGTCCGTCGACTCCGCCGTGCAGGGCGACACCGCGGCCCGCCTCGTCCCGGTCGCGCAGTCGCTCCTCATCGCGACCACCCTGGACGCCGTCCGCGGTCACCCGGCGCGAGTCGACAGTTGACGGTCGACTCGACGACTCTGCCGGTGCGGTCCCGGTCGACACGGGGTCCGAGCTGGTGCGCAGCGGTCCCGAGGTGTCTGATTCGATGGGGCCGTCGATCGTCACCACCGCCCGAATGGGAGCAAGACCCTGAGTACGTCGTTCGCCGAGGCGTTGTCCGTCGGCCTGCTGATCCTGGTCCTGGTCTGCGCGGTGGTGCGGCCCTGGGGGTGGCCGGAGGCGGTGGTCGCCGTGCCGGCGGCGGGGCTGGTGGTCGCCGTCGGCGCGATCTCGCCGTCGGACGCCCTGGCCGAGGTGCAGCGGCTCGGGCCGGTGGTCGGCTTCCTGGCGGCCGTGCTCGTGCTGGCCCAGCTCTGCGACGACGAGGGCCTGTTCCACGCCTGCGGGGCCTGGATGGCCCGCACCGCCGCCGGGCGGCCGCGCCGGCTGCTGGCGCAGGTGTTCGTGGTCGCCTCGGTGATCACGGCCGTGCTCAGCCTGGATGCCACCGTGGTGCTGCTCACCCCGGTGGTGTTCGCCACCGCGGCGCGGCTCGGCGCCCGGCCCAAGCCGCACGTCTACGCCTGCACGCACCTGTCGAACACAGCCTCGCTCCTGCTGCCGGTCTCCAACCTGACCAACCTGCTGGCCTTCGCCGCCAGCGGGCTGAGCTTCACCCGCTTCGCCGCCCTGATGACGCTGCCGTGGCTGGCGGCCATCGCCGTCGAGTACGCGGTGCTGCGCCGGTTCTTCGCCGCCGACCTGGACGCGGGCGCCCCGGCCCCGGCCGACCTCGCGCCGCCGGAGATGCCGCTGTTCGCCCTCGCCACCGTCATCGGCACGCTGGGCGGGTTCATCCTCACCTCCGTGCTCGGGCTCGACCCGGCGTGGGCGGCCCTGGCCGGTGCCCTCGTGCTCGCCGTCCGCGCGCTGGTCCGGCGGCGCACCACCCCGGTCGCGGTCGTGCGCTCGGCCGCGGTGCCGTTCCTGGCCTTCGTGCTGGCGCTCGGCGTCGTGGTGCGGGCCGTGGTCGACAACGGGCTCGCCTCCGCGCTCGGGCACCTCGTCCCGCAGGGCACCGCGCTGCCCGCGCTGCTCGGCACGGCGGCGCTGGCGGCGGTCCTGGCGAACGTCATCAACAACCTGCCCGCCACCCTCGTCCTGTTGCCGCTGGCGGCCCCGGCAGGGCCCGGCGCGGTGCTGGCCGTGCTGCTCGGGGTGAACATCGGCCCCAACCTCACCTACGCCGGGTCCCTCGCCACGCTGCTGTGGCGGCGCATCGTCCGCGAGCACGACACCGACATCGGCCTGGGCGAGTTCACCCGGCTCGGGCTGCTCGTCGTACCCGCTGCGCTGCTGCTGGCCGTGGTGGCACTGTGGGGGTCGTTGCAGACCATCGGAGGCGCACGGATTTGATTGATCATCCTCAGTAATCCTATGGTGACCGTGTGGAATGTCTCCGGCAGCCGAAGGCCGCGGACCGCTTGGGTGTTCACCTGGTGATGCTTCGGTTGTGGCGGATTCGGGGAAGAGCCCGGTGACGGCGGTTCGGGTGACGCATGAGGACAGGCCGGCCCGGTTCGGTGTCGGCTGGCTCAAGCGCCTGTTCGCCGGCCACGGCGCCACTTTGGAGGTGCTGCACCCGAAGAAGACCGGCGGACGGCAGGAGCTCCTGGAGGACTTCGTCTCTCTGGTCTCTGCGTTCGCGGACCGGTTGTACGGGATGCGGTCGGCTGATGCACGGCGCAGGCTGCCGGCGGAGTCCGGGCCGTGCCCGCAGCCGCAGGACGCCGGGTGAGCCGGAAGCTGCCGCTCGCCGAGGGCGAGACCTCGCGCACCGCGTGCGCCCGCACCGTGATCCGCCTGGGCGTAGAGGAGAAGACCGGCGAGATCATCCCGCTTCCCACGCTGGCGGAGCGGATCGGCTGGTGCCTGGACCTGGTGTCCGGCATGGCCGGCAAGTTGATTGCCGGGCACTGGAACACTCCGGACGTGGGCACCTTGGCTTCCGGACAGGACGCCGGCGGCCGCGTGCTCCCGTCGAACGCCTGGATGGCGCTGCGCCGTCTCGGATGGACTGTGACCTCGCCGGCGAAGGTCAACGACCGGATCGTGCGCATGGCCCAGGAGCAGGCGGGGCGGGCCCTGCGCTCGGTGAAGTGGCGCGCTGATGTGGTCGCCGGGATCCTGGTCACCTGGCCGGTCGATCCGGAGAAGCGCACCGACGAGGAGTGGGGGCAGGTCCGAGTTGCGATACCGGGTGGGGAGTTCCTGCCATCCGGCGTGATCCGTTCCCGAACACGCCAGATCACCGCCTTTGAGCGGAAGAACGGACGTCTTCCGACCGATGTATTCGATCTGGAGCCGACACCCCGCGTGGCGCGGATGCTGCTGCTCGCGGCGTGCGACGGCCAGCAGGCCGCCATCGAACGCTCCCCGGCCGAGCCGACGAAGGCGCTGCTGCGGTTGCAGCTCCCCACGCGGCCGGACCCGCAGGCGTACAGGGACTGGTCGTGGGTGGCGTGCCCGATCACGCTGCCGCCCACGGTCCCGGCGAACGCCGTACTTCACCTGCCCACCTTGCGTCTTGTCGGTGGGAAGGTCCGGGCTGATCTCGCTTACAGCCGCCCCGTACCCAGGACCCGGCGGACCGGCCATACGGTGGCGCTCGGTGTGGACTGGGGCCTGAACACCCTGCTCAGCGCGGGCGCGGCCCGGCTTCACGCCGATGGGACGATCACCGCTCTCGGAGCGGGCGCGCAGTTCCGGGCCGCCGGTGTCCTGGCCAAGCAGGACCGATTGCGGCGGATCTCCGAGCGGCTGCACACCAAGAGCGAGCAGTACGCCCGGTTCGCCGACCCCGCATTGGAGTGGAAGACAGCCGTTTTGACGCAGGAGATCCGGCGCGTCTCGGCACGCCGCTCCAGTCTCAACGACGCCCTGGCCTGGTCAGCCGCCCGCTGGACCGTGGACCAGGCCATCGCCGCCGGGGCGGGGGTGATCTATGTGGAAGACCTGCGGTCGATGGAAGCAGGCGGCATGGGCCGCACCCACAACACCCGCCTCTCCCAGACCGTACGCGGCAAGATCGCCGACCGCATCCGCCACCTCGCGGCCGAAACCGGGATCGCCGTCGTCACCGTGCCACCACGCAACACCTCCAGGCACTGCCCGCACTGCCTCACCCCGCTGCGGCACCGCAAAGCCCCTGACCGGCCCACCACTTCCGGCTGGAAGTGGGCGATCTGCCCCAACCCGCAATGCCGATGGCAGGGTGACCGCGACCAGGGTGCCTGGCAGCGGATCGCCGCGCGCGGCCTCGCCCACCAGTCCAGGACCGTCACCGACCGTGCCACCGGCGCCATGACGATCCGCGCCGTCGTGGATGCGATGGAGACCAAGGCCGTCATCACGGCCACCCCCAGGACCAGCCGGACGGACCGGTCGAAGACCGGTCCCACCCGGCCGCGAACCAACCGCCTCACGCCCAGGCGACGTGAGGTTCCCTCCCCGGGCCGGGCGGAACGCCCTGTGAGCGCACCGAAAGTGGGGAGACGCCCCCCACACAAGCACCAAGCGCCACCCCCCGCCCCACGCCCCGGCGTGGTGTGGTGCCGACCCCGCCCCGCCCTCCCGGCGGGCCCGGCCAGCGTCCGGAGGGACACGCACCAACGGACCGGACCCGGCTGCCCCGCGCAGCCCACCGGCACCAGGACGTGACCACGATCAGCACACCCACCACCCGGCACAAGCCGCGAGGGGCGGCACAAGGCGCGGGTTTCCACCTGCACGCCCACGCCACCCCTCCACGATGGGAAACGATCCAACCGATCCCGCAACCGCTGGATCACACGATCACTCAGCTGATCTGAGACGCTGACACCGTGACCGTCGTCGTCTGGATCACCGACGGCACCTGGCCCGCCTGCGTCGACGCCGCCCGGACGCACGCGCCGCGGGACGCCGGGATCGTCCTGCTCCACGTCAGCGGCCGGGAGGTGCCCGGCGCCGCGCACGGCGCCTTCGCCGGGCTGCTCGGGCGCGGGCACCCCGAGCGTGATCCCGGCACCCGGCTGGAGGGTCTGGCAGCCGCCTCGGGGCGGCACCTCCTCGACGCGGCGGCCGAGCGGCTGGGGCGGCCCTGCACCCCGGTGGAGCGCAGCGGCCGCACCGAGCGCGAGGTCGTCGCCGCGGCGGAGGGGGCCGAGCTGCTCGTCCTCGCCCGGGACGGTGACCGCACGCGCCTCGGACCCCACAGCCTCGGGCCGGCCACCCGCTTCGTCGTCGACCACGCCCCCTGTCCCGTCCTGCTGGTCTGGCCGGAGCCGGCCCCGGGCGCCGACACCCTCCCTCCCCCGCCCCACCACTAACCCTGGCTGCCCGCCGGGCCGGGGAAGGCGAGCCGGCAGCGGCTGCCGGCCGGAAGGTGGAGCCGGAAGCGCCGGGGGTCTCCGGGAACCGGGACGAGTGCGGCGTCGCGACCCTCCTGATCGGCCGCCACCGGACGGCCCGTCCGCTCGGGCAGGTACAGGTCGACCGTCGCGTCCCGGACGGCGTGCAGCTCGGCGCCGGTCAGCGCGCCCCGGCGCCAGCTCAGGCCGGCCGTGATGCCGCCCCGCGCGCGCAGGCCGTGGACGTCGCCGTCCGGCCAGGACGGCGGCAGGGCGGGCAGCAGCCGCACGATGCCGTTGTGGCTCTGCAGGAGCGTCTCGGCGATGGCGGCGGTGATGCCGAAGTTGCCGTCGATCTGGAACAGCTGCGGCGGGTGCAGGTCGAAGAGGTTGGCCGCGACGGAGGTCGCGAGCAGGCGGTCGACGGCGTGGCCGGCCAGGGGGCCGTCGCCGAGGCGGGCGGCCAGCGCGGCCACCCAGGCGAGGCTCCAGCCGGTGCCGCCTCCGCCGTGTTCCAGCCGGCGGTCCAGGGCGCGGCGCGTCGCGTCCACCAGGGAGGCGTCGGCGAGCGGGTCGACGGCACTGCCCGGGTAGAGGCCGTACAGGTGGGAGAGGTGACGGTGCCCCGGGTCCTCGTCGGGGAGGTCGTCCCGCCATTCCAGGAGGCGGCCGTCGGCGGCGATGGACGGGGGCCGCAGGCGGGCGCGGGTCCGGGCCAGTTCTTCCGCCAGGTCGTGGTCGACGCCGAGTTCGCGGGCGGCGGCGACGGTGTTGTCGAGCAGTTCGGCGGCGAGCCAGTGGTCCATCGTGGAGCCGGCGGAGACGGCGGCCAGGGTGCCGTCGGCGAGCCGGAAGCTGTGCTCGGGCGACGTGGACGGGCTGGTCACCAGCGTGCCGTCCACGTCCTCGACGAGGAGGTGGGTGAGGAAGCGCGCGGCCTCCCGCATGACGGGGTAGGCGCGGTCGGCGAGGAAGGCGCGGTCCCCGTGGAAGAGGTGGTGGTCCCACAGGTGGGCGGCCAGCCACGGCCCGGCCATGGGCCAGTGGAACCACATCGGCTCCCCCAGCACGGGGTTGGTGGCGCGCCAGATGTCGACGTTGTGGTGGCAGCACCAGCCCGGCGCGTCGTAGTACGCCCGCGCGGTGGAGCGCCCGGACTCGGCGAGGTCCGTGACGAGGTCGAACAGCGGCTCGTGGCACTCGGACAGACCCGTCGTCTCGGCGGGCCAGTAGTTCATCTGGAGGTTGATGTTCGACGTCCAGTCGCAGTTCCACGGCGGCGTGACGAAGGTGTTCCAGATGCCCTGGAGGTTGGCGGGCTGGGTCCCGGGCCGGGAGGAGGCGATGAGCAGGTAGCGGCCGTAGGCGAACAGCTGGGCGGCGAGGCCCGGGTCGGCGGTGCCCGCGTTGGCGGCGGCGAGGCGCTCGTCGGTCGGCAGCTCCGCCGCCGGCCCCGCGCCGGGGAGCCGGAGGGAGGCCGCGGCGAAGAGCCGCCGATGGTCGGCCACGTGGGCGGCGCGCAGCGTGTGGAAGTCCTGTCCCCCGGCGTCGTCGAGCCACTTGCGGGCCTCGGCGAGTGCCGCCTCGGGGCCGTCGGGCCGCTGCCGCCAGTCGTGGTACCCGGTGCCGACGGAGATCAGGAGCACGGCCTCGTCGGCACCGGTGACCTCGATCCCGCCGTCCGCGGTGCGGGCGGTTCCGTTCACCGTCCGCACGCGTATCTCGGCGGCGAATCCGGTGCCCTCGTCGTCCCGGTAGACGGTGTCCGTGCGGCCGAGCCAGCTCGCGACGCTCGCCGGGGCTCGCCCGTGGACCGACAGGGCCACCGCATCGGCGGAGGTGGCCGTGGCCGGGTGGGGCGTCGTCAGGCTCGTACGGAAGGTCAGGGCGCCGGGGGCGTCCGCGCTGAGGCGGACGGCCAGGACGCCCGCCGGGGCGGAGACGAAGCTCTCCCGCCGGTACCGGACTCCTCCTGCCGTGAACGACACGGTGTGCACGGCCTCGTCGAGGTCCAGGGCTCGCCGGTAGTCGGCCGCGTCGTCCTCGCCGTCCTCGCCGTCCTCGCCGTCCTCGCCGAGCGACGGGAAGGTCAGCAGGAGGGTGCCCAGCGGCTGGTAGGCCTCGGTGTCGGGACCCTGGAAGTGGGCGGTGGCGATCGCGTGGGCGCCGGCGTGGTCGCGGTCGCGCACCGCCTCCCGCAGGGCGGGCAGGTGGTCGGCGGCGCCGGCCCGGTCGCGGGGGCCGGGGCCGCCGGACCACAGGGTGTCCGCGTTGAGCTCGATCCGCTCGGTGCGCACGCCTCCGTAAGTCATGGCGCCGAGGCGGCCGTTGCCGAGCGGCAGCGCCTCCAGGAGGCCGTCGGCGGGGCGCCGGTACCAGAGCGGATCCGTGACGGGGTGCTGCGTGTCCGTGGGCACGGTGTCCATCAGCGCGGGGTCCATCAGCGCGGGGTCCATCGGCGCGGGGTCCATCGGCGCGGCGTCCTTCCGGTCGTGGGCGGGGCGGGGTCCGTCGTCCGGGTGGACGGGCCGGAAGAAGGTGTTCAGGGGACGGTAGCGACGGCTCTGCGGCGGCCGGTGTCCGGACGGGCCGGTGGGCATCTCAGGACTCCTCGGTGACGGGCGGCCGCTCGTGGTTGAGCCGGCCGGAGGCGAAGCCGTCGATCACGACCGGCGCCGCACCGAAGCCGGCGGCGGCCAGCACGTCGGCCAGGGAGGTCAACCGCGCTGCGGCGGGGACCACTTCGGCGTCGAGTTCGACCCGGACGGTGTCGCCGAGGTCGCGCACGCGCAGTTGCCCGGAGCGCAGTCCGGCGTCGGCGAGCGCCTCGCGCACCGCCCGTTCGGCGCGGTCGACGCGGGCCAGGCGGTGGCCGGTGACGGGGATGCCGTAGCGGATGCGGCTGGCCAGGCAGGGGGTGGCCGGCTTGTCCCAGGTCGGGAGGGACCACAGGCGGCTGACGGCGCGTACGTCCGCCTTGCCGAGGCCGGCGTCCAGCAGGGGCGTGCGGATCCCGCGCTCCCGCCCGGCTCGGATGCCGGGCCGGAAGGGGTCGGCCGCGTCGTCGGCGTTGGTGCCGGTGGCGACCTGGTCGAAGCCGTGTTCGCGGGCGACGGCGGCGATGACGTCGAGCACCTCGGACTTGCAGAAGTAGCAGCGGTCCTGCCCGTTGGCGCGGTAGCCGGGGCGGTTCAGCTCCTCGGTGCGGGGAGACAGGTGTGTCACGCCGAGGGTGTCGGCCAGCGCTCGGGCCGCGGCGAGCTCGCCGGAGGCGAGGCTCTCCGAAACGGCCGTCACGGCGAGCACGCCGCCCCGCCCCAGCGCGCGGGCGGCGGCCGCGAGGACGAGGGCGGAGTCGACGCCGCCGGAGTACGCGACGGCGACGGGCCCCGCTTCGCGCACCGCCGACAGCAGCGCGGCGGCCTTCTCCTCGACGGCGTCACCGCCCCTGGATTCACTGGTCACGGCGTTCCGTCCTCCTGCGTCCATCGATCCGGGTGGTCCTGCTCGGCCAGCCGCCGCGCCCGGTCGGCGACGGTGCGCAGCGGGAGGCCGGTTCGCCGCGCGGCGGCCGCGGCGTCGTCGTACTCCGCCTTGGCCCCGTACGGGCCCTGTTTGACCCGGACGGGCATGCCGTCGACCTCGACGGTGCCGGTCCGCCGGGGGGCCGCGACGCGGGTCTGGACGGTCTGGCGGACACCGAGCGTTCCCGTCTCGGCGAGCACCAGCTCCCGGAGGTGCGCGGCGGTCTCGGGCCGGGCGAGGACGTGGAGCACGTGCGCCGGGCGGCCCTTCTTCATCACGGCCGTCGTCGTCCACGCGTCGAGCGCGCCCTCGGCCAGGGCCCGCGCGATGGTGTGGGCGAGGGTCTCGCCCGTGACGTCGTCGAGGTTGGTCTCCAGGGTCACCACGGTCTCGACCGCCTCGGCGGCGCCGCCCGCCCCGACCGCGCCTGCCGGTTCCGCGCCGGACGGGGGCAGCGGGCGGCCCAGCGTGACGGCGACGACGTTCGGCCGGTCGGCGAGGACGCGGGTGCCGGCGCCGTAGCCGGTCGCCACCGGCGTCATCGTGGGCGGCGGGCCGTAGCGGGCGCCGGCGGCGCGGAGCAGGGCGGCCCCGGTCGGTGTGACGGTCTCCCCGCGCAGGTCGGTGCCGGTCACCACCGCGCCGGACAGCAGTTCCAGCGTGGCGGGGGCCGGGCAGGGCAGCAGTCCGTGCGCCGCGTGGACGCTGCCGACGCCGAGCGGGAGCGGCGCGCAGACCACCTCCGTCACGCCCAGGGCGTGGAGGGCCGCGGCGACGCCGACGAGGTCCACGAGGGCGTCGTGGCCGCCGAGTTCGTGCAGGTGGACCTCGCCGGGATCGGTGCCGTGCAGGCGGCCCTCGGCGCGGGCGATCGCGGTGAGCGCCGCGGTGGCGAGCGCGGCCACCGGCTCGGGCCGCGCGGCGGCGGCCAGCTCCAGCAGTTCGGCGGCGCGCCGCTCGGTGGCGGTGTCCGTCACCCGCACCCGGGCGCTGGTGGCGGTGAGCCCGTGCACGGTGACCCGTTCGGCGTGGAGCTCCCAGCCCGTGAGGCCGGTGGCGGCGATCGAGGCCCGCACCTGCTCCAGCGGTGCCCCGGCGTCGAGCAGGGCGCCGAGGAGCATGTCGCCGGCGAGGCCGGTGAACGGGTTGATCCAGCAGATCACGCGCGCCTGCTCCCCGCCCAGGCGAGCCGGTGCGCGGCCATCGCCGCGCCGAAGCCCGAGTCGATGTTGACCACGGTGATGCCGGCGGCGCAGGAGGCGTTCATGGCCAGCAGGGCCGTGACACCGGCGAGGGACGCGCCGTAGCCCGTGGAGACGGGCACGGCGATCACCGGGCAGCCGACGAGGCCGCCCACGACGCTCGCGAGGGCGCCCTCCATGCCGGCCACCACGACGACCGCGTCGCTCGCCCGCAGCTGCTCCTGGACGCGGAGCACGCGCTGGAGGCCCGCGACGCCCACGTCCTGCACGGTGGTGACGGCCAGTCCGACGGCTTCGGCCACGGCGGCGGCCTCCGCGGCCACCGGCCAGTCGGAGGTCCCGGCGGAGACGACGGTCAGCGCGAAGCCGTTCGTCCCGGCCGGGCGCCAGACCAGCAGGCCGGCCGTGGCGTCGTACGAACCCGCGGGCAGGTGGTCGAGGACCTCCCCGGCGGTCCCGGGGTCCACCCGGGTGACGAGGACCGGGCCGGAGTTGTCGCGCAGCAGTTCGGCGACGATCGCGCGGATCTGGCCGGGCGTCTTGCCGGGCCCGTAGACGACCTCGGGCAGTCCCTGGCGCTGTTCGCGGCCGATGTCCACCTGGGCGAAGCCGAGGTCGTGGACGCGGGTGGGGTGCATGCGGCTCTGCTCCTCGGGGGGTGCTGTGGTCAGGAAGAGTGCCGGCGGGCGAGCTCGGCGCCGGTTTCCCGGAGCAGGCGTCGCGTCTCGGCCATCGCGGTCGCGGGGCTGCCGGCCCAGTCGGCGAGGGAGTGGGCCGATGTGATGCCGTGGGCGGCGAGCTCGGCGGGCGACACCTCCACGCGTCCGGCGACGGCGGTGACCGGGACGCCGGCCCGGCGGGCCCGGTCGGCCACGCCGATCGGCGCCTTGCCGCGCAGGCTCTGCGCGTCGAGGCAGCCCTCGCCCACCACGACGAGGCTCGCCGAGGCCAGCGCGGCGTCCAGGCCGAGCTCGGACAGCAGCACGTCGACGCCCGGGCGCCGGCTCGCGCCGAGGACCAGCGCCGCGAACCCGGCGCCGCCGGCCGCCCCGGCTCCCGGCCGGTCGGACGGGTCCGTTCCCAGTCGCGCCGCGACGAGCCGTGCGAAGCGGGCGAGCCCGGCTTCGAGTACCGCGACCTGGCCCGGGTCGGCCCCCTTCTGCGGGGCGAAGACGGCGGCCGCGCCGTCGGCGCCGAGCAGCGGGTTGTCGACGTCGGAGGCCAGGACGAGCCGGACGCCGCGGAGTCGGGGGTCCAGGCCGGAGAGGTCGACCCGGTGCGCGTGGGCCAGGGCCGCGCCGCCGGGCGGGAGTTCGGCGCCGCGGGCGTCGACGACGCGCGCGCCCAGGGCCTGGAGCAGACCTGCGCCGCCATCGGTGGTGGCGCTGCCGCCCACGGCGAGGACGATCTCCCGGCAGCCCAGGTCCAGTGCGGCGCGCAGCAGTTCGCCCGTGCCGTAGGTGGACGCGGTCAGCGGAGCGTGCCCGTCCTCGGGCAGCAGGTGCAGGCCGGAGGCCTGGGCCAGTTCGACGACCGCCCGGTCGCCGCGGACGGCCAGGTGGGCGTCGACCGGCTCGCCCGTCGGGCCGCTCACCCGGACCGGCACCGCGTCGAAGCCGGCCGCGAGGAACGCCTCCGCCGTCCCCTCGCCCCCGTCGGCGACCGGTGCCTCGCGGACGCTCAGCTCCGGTGCCGCCTGCCGGATCCCCTCGGCGAGCCAGCGGCACGCCTGCACGGCGGTGGCCGAGCCGCGGAACTTGTCCAGGCACAGCAGGACCTGTCCTCGCGTCATGGCGCCGACGCTCCGCCGCTGCGCAGGTACGGGATCGTCATGGGCCCTTCCGGCAGGACGCACGCGCGGGCGCCCGCGCCGGCGGCGGCGAGTGCCTCGGCGACCGTCGCGGAGATGTCGGCGGTCTGTTCCAGGTGGGCGGTCGCGAGGTCGGCGTCGCTGAGGTGGGAGGTGTGCATCACCACCCGGCAGGAGGACTGGATCCGGGCCTGGACCTGCACCTGCCACTGGTCGGGCACGGTCCGCGGCCTGGACCCGATGTCCGCGAGCAGGGCCTGCGGGGAGGGGGCCGAGGCGAGCACCTCCCGGTAGGAGCCGTGGTCGGGGAAGCCGTCGCGGCACTCGGCCGCGCAGACGATGAGGCCGCCGGGCCTGACCACCGTGTGGGCGGCCGACATGCCCTTGACGGACTGGTACAGGTTCTGGTCGAGCGGGTGTCCCGCGTTGGTGGTGACCACGACGTCGAAGAGGTGGTCGACCGGGCGCATCGCGATGCGGCGGGCGGCGGCGGTGGCCGCGGCGTGCATGGGCAGCAGGTCGCCGCCGAAGGCCTCGACGATGCGGTGGTCGCGGTTGAGGACGACGTCGAGCGCGAAGTCGACGCCGGTGCCCGCCGCGATGGCGCGGACGTCGTCGTGGACGGGGTTGCCGTGGGTGACGCCCCAGGTCGCGCGGGGGTCGCCGATGCGCTTGGCGTCGTGCAGGACCAGCACGGTCTCCAGGCCCGCGAGGCCCGGGGCGACCAGTTTGGGGCCGCCGGAGAAGCCGGCGAAGAAGTGCGGCTCGACGAAACCGGTGGTGATCCGGACGTCGGCCTCCACCCACTCGCGGTTCAGCCGGACCGGGACGTCGTCGCCCCAGCGGCCCATCCATGCGAGCGCCGCGTCGTCGCGGGCGTCGTGGTTGACGATCCGGATCCGGTCGGCCACCTCGTCGCCGAACATCCGCCGCAGCTCGTGCGGGTCGTTGCCGCGGTGGGTGCCGGTGGCCACCAGGATCACCACGTCCTCGGGCCGGACGATCCCGTCGAGTTCGGCCAGGACGGCCGGGATCATCAGGTGGCGCGGCTGGGGCCTGGTGCCGTCGCAGGCGGAGATGGCGACCGTCTGGCCGGGCCTGACCCGCTCGCGCAGCGGCGGGCCGGTGACCGGTCGGCGCAGCGCGGCGCGGAGCGCGGCCGTCTCGTCGGCGGCGCCGGGGTGGTGCAGCGGCTCCACGACGGTGGTGACGGCCGGGTCGACGTCGATGTCGAGCCCGGTCTCACCGTAGGCGAGTCGGACCTTCATGCCGGCGGCTCCCCGTCGCCGGGCCGCGCCGGTCCGTCCAGCCCGTAGATCCGGGCCGCCGTGCCGCCGAAGACCTGCGCACGCTCTTGCGCTTCCAGGCCTTCCGTCAACTCGTCGGCGGTGTGGACGACTTGTTCGTAGGAGGCGGCCACCAGGCAGACCGGCCAGTCCGAGCCGAACATGACCCGCTCGGGTCCGAAGGCGTCGAGGGCGGTCTCCGCGTAGGGACGCAGGTCGGCGACGGTCCAGCCGGCCGGGTCGGCCTCCGTCACCAGGCCGGAGAGCTTGCAGGAGACGTTGGGTTCACGCGCCAGTTCGCGCAGGCGGCCGGCCCAGGGTTCCAGGTCTCCGCGCGCGATCGGCGGTTTGGCGAGGTGGTCGAGGACGAACGGCTGCTCCGGCAGGGCGCGCACCGTGTCGATGGCGGCGGGCAGTTGGTGGGCCCGGACGAGCAGGTCGTAGCAGAGCCCGGCGTCGCCGACCGCGCGCAGTCCGCGCCGGACGTCGGGGCGGGCGAGCCAGGCCGGGTCGGGTTCGCCCTGGACCAGGTGCCGGATGCCGACGAGCCGGTCGCCGCCCGGCCCTCGCCGCAGTTCGGCGAGGGTGTCGGCGATCCCGGGCGCGGTGAGGTCGGCCCAGCCGACGACGCCCGCGATCAGCGGTTCGGCGGCGGCCAGGGCGAGGAACTCCCGGGTCTCCGCGGCGTCCGGCAGGACCTGCACCAGCACGGTGCGGTCGATGCCGGTCGCCCGGGCCCGGGGGGCCAGGTCGGCCGGCCCGAAGTCGCGCCGGATGGAGGCCAGCTCCGGCGCGTCGAGCCAGGAGTGCAGGCGCCGGCCCGACTCCCATATGTGGTGGTGCGCGTCGACTCTCACGCGCATCGCTCCTCGGTCGGTGGTTGACGGTCGGTCAGGTGCGGAGGGGGTCCGGCTGCGGTCTCGTCGCCGCCGGGATCTCCTCCCCCTCGGCCAGGTGCTCGCGCAGCCAGCGTTCGGTGGTGTTGACGTGCATCAGGGCGGCGGCCTGGGCGAGGTTCGGGTCGCGGGCGACGAGGGCGTCGAGGATCGCCTCGTGCTCGGCGATGGTCCGCCCGGCCGCGTCGGCGTCGGCCAGCCCGCGCCAGACCCGGGCCCGCAGCGTGCGCCCGGAGATGTGCTCCAGCAGGGTGGCCAGGGTCTCGTTCCCGGTGGCCCGGATCACCGCCCGGTGGAAGGCGGCGTCGTGCCGGGTCAGCAGCTCGACGTCGCCCCGTGCGTCCCGCATGGCCGCCAGGTGACGCTCCACCTCGGCGAGGTCCTCGTCGGTGATGCGGGTGGCGGCCAGCGCGGTGGCGACGGGCTCGAAGAGCCTGCGCACCTCGGTGAGTTCGAGGACGGTGTCCCCCTGGAGCAGCTCCACCGCGCCGCCGAGCCCTTCCAGCAGCAGACCGGGCGCCAGGCTGGTCACGTAGGTGCCGTCGCCGCGCCTGATCTCCAGGACCCGGGCGACGATAAGCGACTTGACCGCCTCGCGCATCAGGTTCCGGGACAGGCCGAGCTCGGCCGCGAGCTGCTGCTCCGGGGGTAGCTTCGAACCCGGGGCCAGCTCGCCCTCCTGGATCATCCGACGGATGCGGGCGATGGCTTTGTCAGTCAGGGACACGGCGTCAACGTATCAGGTGATCCCATGTCTCGGAAGAGATCCAACGCCTTCCCTTCGTTGAACTCGGCATACTGCCTGGCACTATGCCGCCCGTCGGCCCTTCCCCTGACCATCTCGGATGGCCATTCACCCGAGATACATCCCATGTATCGACTCGAAGGAGGAGCCGCTCGTGGTAGCTCACAATTCGGCGTAGGCCGTTGCCTGGATGCCGTAGAGCTCGGCGTAGCGCCCCTGCCGGGCCAGGAGTTCCTGGTGCGAGCCGATCTCTTCGAGGCGTCCCCGGTCGAGTACCAGGATGAGGTCCGCGCCGGTGACGGTCGAGAACCGGTGCGAGACGATGACCGTGATCGCCCCGGTGCGTGCGGCGAGCTCCCGGGCCCGGGCCATCTGACGCTGGAAGATCTCCTGTTCGCTGGGGGCGTCCAGGGAGGCCGTGGGCTCGTCCAGGACGAACAGCAGCGGCTCGCGGCGCATGGTCGCCCGCGCCAGGGCGGTCTTCTGCCACTGCCCCTCGGAGAGGTCCACGCCGCCGAGGGCCCGGCCGAGCAGGGTGTTCACGCCCTGGGGCAGCCGGCTGACGAAGGCGGCGGCCTCCGCCTCGTGAAGCGCCTCGGCGACGCGCTTGTGGTCGTCCAGGTGCGGGAGGTCGCCCAGGCCGACGGTCTCGGAGAACACGGTGCGGTAGCGGCCGAAGTCCTGGAACGCCGCGCTGGTGCGGGCGTGCCAGCCCGCGCCGTCGTACGAGGCGAGGTCCACCCCGTCGACCGTGATGCGGCCCGAGTCCGGCCGGTAGAACCGGTTGAGCAGCTTGACCAGGGTGGTCTTGCCGGAGCCGTACTCGCCGACGACGGCGACGACCGTCCCGGCCGGGATGGTGAGGCTCACGTCCTCCAGGGCGAACCGGTCGGTCCCGGGGTACCGGTAGCTGACCCGGTCGAGGACGATGCCCTCGGTGAGCCGGGGCGGGGTCGCGAGGTCGCCGGAGCCGTGCGTGCGCCGGTCGGCGACGAAGCGGCGCAGCCACAGGTAGGGGTCGACGAAGCGCTGGGCGGCCACGGAGTCGGTCGTGCGGCCGACGGCGGCCTCGACCGAGCCCCTCAGGGTGGAGGCGACGGTGATGGCGAGGACGACGTCGCCGGGTGAGCCGTGTCCGCGGGCGGTGCGGTGGATGACGACGGCCAGGGCGGCCACGAAGGCGGCCGTGAAGAGCGTCCAGCCGCCCACCCGCCAGGCGGCGGCGTGGAGTTGCGCCCGGAACCGGTGGCCGGCGGCCTCCTCCCAGAGGGCGGCCTGACGGCGGGCCAGCTCGCCGCCGGCCCCCGCGACCCGGATCTCCTTGGCGGCCGCCGCCTCCGACGCGGTGTCGAACAGGTGCTTCTGGAGCCGGACCGCCTCCGCCGTCTCGGTCTCGGCCCGGCTGACGCGGCGCCGGCCCCGGCGGTCGAACCAGAGCGGGGCGGCGGCGAACAGGACCAGGAGCAGCAGCCAGGGGCTCACCGTGCCCAGCAGCACCAGGGAAACGCCGAGTTGGAGCACGCCGAAGACGGCGGTGACCGCCGACCAGAAGCCGTTGACGATGGCCCAGGGAGCGCCGAGGACGATCGTCACCCGGTCCAGGAAGTCGCTGCGCTCGACGTGCTCCAGTCCGTCCAGCAGCGCGATGTCCCGGTGGATCGAGGCCGGCAGGTCCAGCACGGCCACCCGGTCCACCAACTGGCCCTTGACGTTGTAGCCCAGGTCGGTGAGCGCGGCGGTGGCGGCGTAGACGACGGCGGCTCCGACCGCCCCGGCGACGGCGGTGCCGGTGTCGTGGTCGATCGCGCCGTTGATGGCCGCGCGCAGGGTCAGCGCGGTGGCGGCGACCGTCACCAGGGAGAGCGCCTGGGTGAGCAGGACGGCGATCGTCAGCCCCGGCGAGCGGCGGTGGGAGAGGGCGAACAGTTCGCGGGCCAGCCCCGCGTAGTCGCGCGCGGTCGCCCGGAACTCGGCCTGCGGGTCCAGGGTCATGAGGGCTCGCTTTCGTCCGTGCGGTCGTCGTAGCCGAGGCGGAACCGCTCGGCCTGGATGGTGAAGAGACCGGCGTACCGGCCGCCGAGGGCCATGAGTTCGTCGTGGGTGCCGGACTCGGTGATCCGGCCGCCGTCGAGGAGCACGATCCGGTCGGCCTGCCGGACGGTGGACAGCCGGTGGGAGATCAGCACCACACTGGCGCCGCCACGGTGCTCGGCGAGGCGGTGGAAGACGTCGAACTCGGTGCGGACGTCGAGGTGCGCGGTGGGTTCGTCGAGGACCAGAAGGTCGGCGCCGGTGTGCACGGCGTACAGGGCGCGTGCCAGGACGGCTTGCTGCCACTGGCCTCCGGAGAGGTCGACCCCGCCGGTCCGAGTGCGGGCGAGCGGGGTGTCCCAGCCGTCGGGGAGCCGTTCCAGCACCGCGTCGAAGCCGGAGTCCTTCGCGGCGGCGTCCAGGGCGACCCGGTCGACGGGCACGGTGGCGTGGCCGAGCGCGACGTTGTCGGCGGCCGACAGCTGGTACTTGACGAAGTCCTGGAAGACGACCGAGACGTGCTCGCGCCAGCCGGCGGCGCCCAGCTCGGCGATGTCGATCCCGTCGGCCGTGATCCGGCCCCGGGTGGGCCGGTAGAGGCCGGACAGCAGCTTGATCATGGTCGACTTGCCCGCGCCGTTGAGCCCGACCACGGCCAGCAGTTCGCCGGGCCTGATCTCCAGGTCCAGGCCGTCGAGCACGGTGCGCCCGGTGCCCGGGTACGCGAAGGACACGTCCTCGAAGGTGACCAGTGGTGGCGCGGTGCGCCGCTCGGTACGGGGCACGGGGAGGGCGTCCGCACCGACGGCCTGCGGGCCAAGGGCCTCGCGCAGCTCGCGGTAGGCCAGCATGCCCTCCGTCGCGGCGCGGATGTTGCGGACGTCCTCGCTGTAGCCCAGCGACTGCACGAGCGACCAGGAGGCGGTCAGCACCGCGGTGAGGGCCGAGATGCCGACCGCGCCGCGGGCCGCGTCCCGGGTCACCGCGAGGTACACGACGACCAGGGGAACGCCGACCAGCACGAACTGGCTCCACTCGTTGCGCAGCAGTCGGCGGGAGAGCTCCCAGACGGGGTCGAACATCGCCCGCACGTGCCGCTGGATGCGCTCGACCATCCAGTCGCCGAAGCCGAAGACCCGTACCTCCATGCTGGGGCCGACGGCGGTGAGCGCGTCCTGCCAGGCCTCGGCGCGCATGCCGTGCGGGATTCCCTTGCGCCACACCGTCGTGAAGACGTCCGCCTGACGGTTGCGCAGGTACTGGTTGACCGCGCCGGGCACCAGCAGGGCGGGCACCGCCCACCACACGTACTGCGCCAGCACCGCGCAGGCGCCGGCCAGGCCGAGGAGCGAGGCGAGGCGGCGCAGGCGCCCCAGCGCGCCGTCGGCGGGGGTGCGCTCGGTCCAGTTGGCCGGCTGGGCGCGGGCGCGGCGGATCAGCTGCTGCACCTCGGGCGTTTCCAGCGCCTCGATCGTGGGGCTCGCCGTGGTGAGCCGCAGGACCCTGGCCCGGTGGGCCCCGTCGATGCGGAGGGCGGCGAGCTGCCCCAGCGGCGCGGTCAGCGCCTCGATCACGTGCCCGAGCAGCAGGACGGCACCGAAGACCGCGAGCGGGACGAGGGCGGCGTCGAAGAGGTCCGCACCCGGATGGCCCTGCACCCTGGCCACCAGGACCGCGGTGGCCAGGGCGGTGGCGGCCGGGAGGGCCGCCTGGACGACGAGGAGCCCGACCAGTGCGGCCAGGAGCGGCGGCCGCGCGTCACGCAGTGGACGCAGGAGCAGGGCGATGCGGGACGCCCTCGAACGAATGGCACCGTCGAAGCGCTTCGACTCGAACATTCGCCAAATCTGGCAGGAATCCTGACCGTGTGTCAATTCGTATATGAGCTACCGGAATTCCGTTGAATTTATCGAAGCATCGTCGAATAACCGATGAACCGAAGGCGATTACGGCGACCGGGTGACCTTGGGAGAGTTCGAAGCGGTCGGCGGGCCACGGCGCAGTGTCGCGGGTGAGCATCCGGTTACGCGCCGTTCACACCGCGCGGGCCCGTGGGGAAACAAGCGGTTCCTAGCGTGTCCGCTCACACCGCACCCCGGAAAGGCGGGCCATGACCACCACCGAGTCGCGTCCGACGACGACCACACCACCCGACGCCGAGAAGAGCCAGGCGACGAAGGAGACCCTGGAGGACTACACCCTCCGCTTCGCACCCCGCAGCTACCGCCGCTGGACCCCTATGGTCGTGGCGACCACCGCGCTCGGCGGCATCGCCTATATGGCCGACTTCTCCATCGGCGCCGGCATCGGCCTGGCCCACGGCACCGGCAACGCGCTCGTCGCGATCGCGGTGGCCGCAGTGGTCATCTTCGTCACCGGCTTCCCGCTCGCCTACTACGGAGCCCGCTACAACATCGACCTCGACCTGATCACCCGCGGCTCCGGCTTCGGCTACTACGGCTCGGTGCTGACCAGCGTCATCTTCGCGAGCTTCACCTTCATCTTCTTCGCCCTCGAAGGCTCGATCATGGCCCAGGGCCTCAAGCTCGGCCTCGGGCTGCCGCTGTGGCTGGGCTACGCGGTCTCCACGCTGATGGTGATCCCCCTGGTGATCTTCGGCATGAAGGCGCTCAGCAAGCTCCAGGTGTGGACGACGCCGGTCTGGCTGGTGCTGATGATCGCCCCGCTGGTCTACCTGATCGCCGACGACCCCGGTACCGTCGACCGTTTCCTCTCCTACGCCGGCACCGACGGCGAGGGGGGCGTCAACCCCGCCTCCGTCCTGCTCGGCGCCGGTGTCTGCCTGTCCCTGATCGCGCAGATCGGCGAGCAGATCGACTACCTGCGCTTCATGCCGCCCAAGACCGGGGCCAACAAGCGCGGTTGGTGGACCGCCGTGATCATGGCCGGTCCCGGCTGGGTGGTCCTCGGCGCCCTGAAGCAGGCCATCGGCGTCTTCCTCGCCGTCTACATCATCGCCGGGGTCGGTGCCACCGCCGCCCCGGAGCCGATCCGGCAGTTCAAGGGCGCCTTCGACGCGATGATGCCGTCCTGGCTGGTCATCCCGCTCGCGGTGGCCCTCGTCGTGATCAGCCAGATCAAGATCAACGTCACCAACGCCTACTCCGGCTCGCTGGCCTGGACGAACTCCTTCACCCGCGTCACCAGGCACTACCCCGGCCGCATGGTCTTCGTCCTGGTCAACCTCGGCTTCGCGCTCGCCCTGATGGAAGCCGACATGTTCAGCTTCCTCAACAGCATCCTGGGCTTCTACTCGAACTGCGCGATCGCCTGGGTCGTCACCGTCGCCACCGACATCGGCGTCAACAAGTACCTGCTGAAGCTCTCCCCGCTCCAGCCCGAGTTCCGGCGCGGGATGCTGTACGCCGTCAACCCGGTCGGCACGGTGGCCTTCGTCGCCGCCTCGGGCCTGTCGATCGCCATGTACTTCCACGCCCTCGGCGACACCCTCCAGCCGTACTCGCCCGTGGCCGCCGCCGTCATCGCCTTCGCCCTCACCCCGCTGATGGCGATCGTCACCAAGGGCAGGTACTACCTGCGCCGCACCGGCGACGGAATCGACGAGCCCCTGCTCGACGCTGCGGGCAATCCCAGCGCCGTCACCCTCGACTGCCACGTCTGCCACCAGCCCTACGAGCGCCCCGACCTGGCCGCCTGCGCCACCCACGGAGCGGCCGTCTGCTCGCTGTGCCTGAGCACCGACAAGGGCGGCGACCACGTGCTGCCCGCACAGCCGATCGCCGGCTGACCCGAGGACAGCGGCGACCGCCCACCCTGAGCGGAGAGCACCCGCGCCCGTGGCTGCGGTCGAATGAGCCACGGCCCGTCGGGGTTCGAGGGGCCTCCTCCGTTACGGGGTGGCGGCTTGTGGGAGGTCGTGGACGGCGACGGTCGGGTGCAGTCGGCGGGTGTGGTCGAGGGGGCGCGGCGGGCCGGTGAGCCGCAGCGGGACGGTCAGGCGGTGGTCGGTGCTGGAGGCGGAGATCCGCAGTTCCAACGCGCCGGGTTCGACGATCCGCCTGCCGTCGCGGCCGGTGAAGGACGCCAGGTCGGCGGGCAGGGTCAGCTCCACCCGGCAGCCGGCTCCGGCTTCGAGCCGGATCCTCCGGTAGCCGACCAGCCGCTGCACGGGCTGCACCACGCTTGCCACCGGGTCGTGGAGATAGAGCTGCACCACCTCCGCACCCGCCCGCGCGCCGGTGTTGCGGAGCTCGAAGCCGAGCCGGAATTCGCCGTCGGTGCCGGTCTCCGCCACCTGCACGTCCAGGCCGGACCACGCGAACTCGCTGTAGCCGAGCCCGTGTCCGAAGCCGTAGGCGGGGGTCGGATCGATGCTGGAGACGTCGTCGGCCTGGGCCAGCCGGGCGGCCAGGTAGGTGGCGGGCTGGACGGCGGGGTGAGCGGGGACGGAGACGGGCAGGCGCCCGGACGGGTTGACCCGCCCGCTGAGCACGCCGGCGAGCGCCCGGGTCCCGGCCTCGCCGGGGAAGAAGCACTGGACGATGCCTGCCGCTCCGGTGACCGCGCGGCCCAGCGCGTACGGCCGCCCGGCCAGCAGGGTGACCACCACGGGCGTCCCGGAGTCCAGCACCGCCTCCAGCAGGTCCCTTTGCCTGCCCGGCAGTTCGAGCGAGGCGGCGTCGCATCCCTCGCCGCTGGTGCCGCGCCCGAACAGCCCGGCCCGGTCGCCGAGGGCGAGCACCACCACGTCGGCCCACCGGGCGGCCCGTACGGCCTCGGCGATGCCGGCGGTGTCCTCGCCGTCGACCGTCACGCCGCGCACCGTCCGCACCTCGCTGTCAGCGAACTCCTCCGTCAACGACGCTCGCAAGGTGGGGAGTTCGATGCCGGGCGGGGTCTTCGGGTGCTGTCCGCCGACGTGCACGGGGAAGGAGTAGCAGCCGAGCACCGCGGTGGGTTCGTCGGCGTTGGGGCCGATCAGCGCGATCCGGGCGGGGCCGCGCAGCGGCAGCAGGCCGTCGTTGCGCAGCAGCACCACGGCCTGCTCGGCGACTTCGGCGGCGAGCGCGCGGTTGGCGGGCGGGTCCAGGTCCACCGTGCCGCGCAGCGCCTCCGGCTCGCTCGGGTCCGCGTCGGCGAGGGCGGCGGGCACGGGGCTCCAGTCCGCGTCCAGCAGGCCCAGTTCGGCCTTCTGGGCGAGGACGCGGCGCAGTGCCCGGTCGATCACGTCCTCCGGGACGCTGCCCACCGCGACCGCGTCGAGCAGCGGCTGCCCGAAGGTCTTCACGGTCGGCAGCTCGACGTCGACCCCGCCGGCCAGGGCCAGGGCGGCGGCGTCGGACCAGTCCTCGGCGACGCCGTGCAGCGTCTTGAGGAAGGCGATGCCGAAGTAGTCGGCGACGACCGTGCCGGTGAATCCCCAGGTGTGCCGGAGCAGTCCGGTGAGCAGGGCTTCGTCGGCGGCGGAGGGGACGCCGTCGGTGTCGGTGTAGGCGTGCATGACCGAGCGCGGACGGCCTTCCCGGACGGCCATCTCGAAGGGCGGCAGGATGACGTCGGCGCGCTCGCGCGGGCCCATCGAGACGGGGGCGAGGTTGCGTCCGGCGCGGGAGGCCGAGTACCCGGCGAAGTGCTTGAGGGTGGCGACGACGCCGGCCGACTCCAGGCCCTGGACGTAGGCGGTGGCGACGGTGGCGACCAGGTACGGGTCCTCGCCGATCGTCTCCTCGACCCGCCCCCACCGGGCGTCGCGGACGACGTCGAGCACCGGGGCGAGGCCCTGGTGCACGCCGACGGCCCGCAGGTCGCGCCCGATGGCCGCGGCCATCGCCTTGACGAGCTCCGGGTTGAAGGTAGCGCCCCAGGACAGGGGGACGGGGTAGGCGGTGGCGCCCCAGGCGGCGAAGCCGGCCAGGCACTCCTCGTGGGCCAGCGCCGGGATGCCGAAGCGGTTGGCGGCGGCGATCCGCTGCTGAGTGCGCAGCAGCGAGAGCGCGCCGAGCGCCGGGTCGACCGGGGTGGTGCCGAACGGGCGGGTCAACTGGCCGAGCCCGTGCGGCAGGAGGGCGTCGAGGTCGGGCGGCTGCTCCATCTCGTGCTGGTGCGGGGCGACTTCTCCGCCCTCGCTGTCGGCGCCCACCCAGACGCCGACCAGTTGGGCGGTCTTCTCCCGCAGGGTCATCACCGCGATCAGGGCGTCCGCCCTGGCCTCCGGCGTCAGTGCGGGGTCCTGCCAGGGAGCCGTGCTCGGGGAGTTGCCGAGGCCGTTCATTTCCCTCCCAAGCCCGTGAGGCCCTGGACCAGGGCGCGCCGGGCGAACAGGTAGACGATGAAGACGGGGAGCATGGACAGCACCACGGCGCTCAGCAGTCCGGGCACGTCGACGCCGTGTTCGGTCTGGAACTCGTAGAGGCCGAGGGTGATGACCTTGGTGGAGTCGGACTGGGTGAGGATCAGCGGGAAGAGGAAGCCGTTCCAGGCCTGGAGGGCGGCGAAGACCACGATCGAGGCGAGCCCGCCCTTGGACAGCGGGAGCACCAGCTGCCGGAACACCCGCGCCGGGGACGCGCCGTCCATCGCCATCGCCTCGTACAGCTCGGGGCCGATGTCGCGCATGGCGCCGGTCAGCACCAGGGTGCAGACGGGCAGGCAGAAGGCGGCCGTCGGGAGGATGACTCCGATCAGGTGGTCGTACAGGCCGGTCTTGCCGATCACGTAGAACATCGGCACGATCACCGCCTGGGCGGGGATCGCCAGGCCCAGCAGGAACATCCGGAACACCCAGCCGGTGGCCCGGCCGCGGGCGCGCACGATGGCGTAGGCCAGGGGCGGGACGACCAGCAGCACGATGGCGACCACGCCCGCGGTGACGGTCAGGGTGTTGAGGAGGTCCCTGCCGAAGCCGCCCGAGAGGTCGGCCAGGTAGTTCCGCAGCGTCCACTGCGCGGGCGGGCTCAGCGGGCCCTCGGTGGAGTAGTCGGAGCGGGTGCGGAAGGTGGCGATCAGCAGCACGTACAGCGGCAGGCCGACCAGCACCAGCCACACCAGGGAGCCGAACCCGGCCAGGAGGTTGGGGCGCCGGCGCATCACAGGCCCTCCGTCGTGCCGCGCATCCGGTCGTAGCCGGAGAGCCTGACCACCGCGAGCGAGATCAGGGTGGCGACCACCACGAGGACCAGCGCGATGGCCGACCCCGTGCCGAAGTCGAAGCCCTTGAACGCCTTCTGGTACATGTAGTAGGCGGTGACGGTGGTGTCCGTGCCCGGACCGCCCTGGGTGAGGATCAGCACCGTGTCGAAGGTGGTCAGGCCGCCGACCACCATCAGGATCACCGAGGTGATGACGGTGTTGCGCAGCTGCGGCAGGGTGATGTGGAAGAACTGCCGTACGGTGCCGGCCCCGTCGACGGCCGCGGCCTGGTAGAGCACCTGCGGGACGGCCCGGGCGCCGCCCTGGTAGATCAGCGCGTGCAGCGGGGTGAACTGCCACACGCCGACGAAGGTCAGCACCCCGATCGCGCCGCTCCTGCTGCCGAGCAGGTTGCCGTCGCCGAACAGCCACGTGAGCTGGGCGGGCACGCCGAAGTTGGGGTCGAGGACGGCCCGCCACACCACCGAGACGGCGGTCGCCGAGAGCAGCAGCGGCACGAAGTAGACCGCCGAGAGCACGGCCCGGTTGCGCTGGTGCCCGGCGGCCCAGACGCCGAGAAGGAGGCTGACCGGTGTCTGGGTGACCACGCCGAGGGCGGTGAGCAGCAGGGTGGTCCAGACGGACTGGAGCATCACGGGGTCGTGGAGCAGGGTGCGCCAGTTGTCCAGGCCGTTGAAGTGCGGCTCGCCGATGCCGTCCCAGCTGGTGAAGGAGAGCACGGCGACGAGCACCATCGGTGTGAGCGCGAACAACAGGAAGAACACGGCCGCGGGCACCGCCCAGACGAGCCCCGGGCGGGTCGTCCCCGGGCCGGCGCCGGCACCGCGCGTCATGAGGCCGGCAAGGCCTGCATGGCCTTGATGAAGCCGTCGGCGTCGGTCCTGCCGTCGAAGAACTGCTGGACGGCGGTGTGCATCGGGGTCATGGCGCTCGGCGGGTAGGCCTGGTCCCAGGAGAGCTGGAACGAGGGGGCGGCCTTGACCAGCTCGTACTGGTCCTTGGAGTAGGCGGGGCTGGCCGAGAGGTCGAGGAAGCCGGCGGTGCCGGTGGTGGTCGGCAGGTTGCCGATGGCCAGTTGCGCCTTCACGAACTCGTCGGAGTACATGAGCTTGAGGAAGGCCGCGGCGGCCTCCGGGTGCTTGGTCTTCTTCAGTACGGAGTAGAAGTTGTTGGTGTTGCCGACGACGTCGGCCTGGTCGCCCTTGCCGCCGCTCACGGCCGGGAAGCCGGTGTAGCCGAGGCCGGACTTCGCGAAGTCCGGGTTGGCGTCCTGCTGCGTGGAGTAGTACCAGGAGCCCATCAGCTCGAAGGCGGCCTTGCCCTTGGCGACCAGGGCCGGGGAGCCGCCGTCGGTGAACTTCACGGAGTCGGAGTTGCTCCCGAAGGCTCCCGCGTCGACCAACTGCTTGAGGGTGGCCAGCGCCTTGCGGCTGTCCTCGCTCGCCCAGGCCTCCCGGTCGCCGCCCAGCGCCCGCTGGAACAGGCCGGGGCCGGCGATCCGGTCGTAGAGGTACTCGAACCACATCAGGGTGGGCCACTGGTCGCCGCCGCCGAGCGCGATCGGGGTGATGCCCCTGGCCTTCAGGGTCCTGGCGGCGGCGACGAGGTCGTCCCACGTCTTCGGCGGCGTGAGCCCGGCGTCCGCGAGCACCTTCTTGTTGTGGAACAGCAGCACCGGCTGGGTGCCGCGCATCGGCACGCCGTACGGTTTGCCGTCCACCACCGCCGAGTTGAACACCGAGGGCAGGAAGTTGTCCTTCAGGCCCGGGTCCTTGGCGATGAAGTCGTCCAGCGGGAGCAACAGGCCGGCCTTGACGAACGGCTGGATGGAGCCGCCGCCCCAGTTGAAGAAGACGTCCGGGGCCCGCGGGGTGGTGATGACGGTCTGGAGCTTCTGCTGGTAGTCCGCGCCGGGGACGGTGTCGAGCACCGCCTTGACCCCGGAGGTCTTGTTGAACGTGTCGACGATCTGCTTCTCGACCTTGTTGGCGGCGTCGCCGTAGACCAGCACGTGGATCGTCCCGGCGCCGGCGTCGGAGGAGGTGCCGCCCGAACCGCAGGCGGCGGACGTGCCCAGCACGAGTGCGGTGGCCGCGGTGATCGCGGCGATTCTCGATCGCATATCCTGCCCTCTGGTTCGAATGTTTCGAGTGAGTTGCCGAAATGCTGTGGGAAACCTAGGACCGACCTGACCGACAGTCAAGAGCGCCGACGGGATCGGCATCGGCCGGTCGGCGGGCTAGCATCCGTGCGGTACGACACGGCCGCGGCCGGGCCGTACCGCCACCGACAACGGAGTTCGCCCGGCAGGGGCAGTGCAGGAGGAACTCGTGACCAGAGCGGCCACGCTCGCCGAGATCGCGCAGGAGGCCGGGGTCTCCGCGCCGACAGTTTCGAAAGTCCTGAACGGGCGCGCCGATGTCGCCCCGGCCACCCGGGAGCGGGTGGAGGAGCTGCTGCAGCGGCACGGCTACCGGCGGCGACGCGGCAACCGCCAGGCGGCCCCGCTGCTGGAGCTGGTCTTCCACGAGCTGGAGAGCGCCTGGGCGGTGGAGGTGATCCGCGGCGTCGAGAACGCGGTGCGCGAGGAGGGCCTGAGCATCGTGCTCTCCGAGGCCGCCGAGCGGCACGGTCCCGGCCAGTCGTGGGTGGACGCGGTGCTCGCCCGCCGCCCGACCGGCGTGGTGCTGGTGCTGTCCGACCTGGACCGCGCGCTGCGGGAGCAACTGGCCCGCCGGGACATCCCGTTCGTGGTCATGGACCCGGCCGGCGACCCGGGCCAGCAGGTGCCCGCCGTCGGCACCACCAACTGGGACGGCGGCCTGGCCGCCACCCGGCACCTGCTCGACCTCGGCCACCGCCGGATCGGGCTGATCGGCGGCCCCGCCCGGATGATGTGCAGCCGGGCCCGGGCCGACGGCTACCGGGCGGCGCTCGACATGGCGGGCATCCCGTACGACGCGGAGCTCGTCCGCGAGGGCGACTTCCACCACGAGTCCGGCCGCCGGCTCGGCCTGGAGCTGCTCGGCCTGCCGGACCGGCCGACCGCCGTGTTCGCCGGCAACGACCTGCAGGCGCTCGGCCTGTACGAGGCCGCCCGCGAGCTGGGACTGCGCATCCCGGAGGACCTCAGCGTGGTCGGCTTCGACGACCTGCCGCTGGCCCGCTGGGTGGGCCCGCCGCTGACCACCGTGCGCCAGCCGCTGACCGAGATGGCCGAGGTGGCGACACGCCTGGTCATCGACCTGGCCCGCGGGGTACAGCCCGGCACGCTGCGGGTGGACCTCGCCACCAGCCTGGTCGAGCGCAGCAGCACCGCCCCGCCGCGAACGGTTGACGGTCCGTCGGACGGGTCCGACGGACCACGCCGAGGATCGGAGGGCTGACGGAAAGTTTCGACGGCGACCTCCTCCGAAAGGATATCGACCACGACGGCAACCTTTCCGGTCCGGGCGACCACACCCAGGGGGGCGGCAACCACGGCGGGCCGCAGTCGGCAGCGGCACGCCACCCGTGTCGGCCTCGGCGGCGCTCGGCACCCGCCCCGGATGCCGACCGCCCGCCCCCGGCATAGCGTGGCCCACAGCGCCCTGCCCGCCCGGCTGCAACACCGGTTCCCTGGAGGTCCGTTCATGCGCGCGGTGACCTACGACTCGTACGCCCCGGACAACTCGCGGCTGCGGTACGGCGAGGTGCCCGACCCCAAGGTCGGTCCCGGCCAGGTCCTGATCGAGGTCCGGGCGGCCTCCGTCAACCCGGTCGACTGGAAGGTCATGGCGGGCGGCCTGGACGGCATGATGGACACCGTCTTCCCCGTCGTCCCCGGCTGGGACGTGGCCGGCGTGGTAACCCGGACCGGCCCCGACACACCCGAGTTCGCGCCCGGGGACGAGGTGATGGCCTACGCCCGCAAGGACGTGGTCCAGGCCGGCACCTTCGCGGAGTACGTCGCGGTCGCCGCGCCCGCGGTGGCGCGCAAGCCGGCCGGGCTCGACTGGGCGCAGGCGGCCGGGCTCCCGTTGGCCGGACTCACCGCGCTGCGCTGCCTGGAAGGGCTCGCGGTCGGGCCCGGAGACGTGCTCCTGGTGCACGGCGCGGCC
This sequence comes from Kitasatospora sp. NPDC059722, assembly GCF_042733235.1. Lineage (NCBI taxonomy): Bacteria > Bacillati > Actinomycetota > Actinomycetes > Kitasatosporales > Streptomycetaceae > Kitasatospora > Kitasatospora sp. NPDC059722. The sequence goes on along the minus strand of NZ_JBHWGD010000008.1, from coordinate 109,289 downwards.
GGCGGCGTGGGCAGCCTCGCGGTGCAGCTCGGCCGCGACCGCGGGGCCCGGGTGATCGGCACCGCCTCGGAGCGCAACCACGAGTATCTCCGCGGGCTCGGCGCCGAACCGGTGACGTACGGGGACGGCCTGACCGAGCGGGTGCGCGCGCTGGCGCCCGGCGGTGTCTCGGCCGTCGCGGACTTCGTCGGCGGCCAGCTGGAGACGACCCTCGCCGTGCTCGCCGACGGCGGGCGGCACGTCTCCATCGCCGACCCGGGGGTGTCGCAGCACGGCGGCCACTGGATCTGGGTCCGCCCGGACGGCGCGAAGCTCGCCGAACTGGCCGCGGCCGTCGACCGCGGCGCCCTGACGGTGGAGGTCGCCCGGACCTTCCCGTTGGACCGGACGGGTGAGGCCTTCGACGCCAGCCGCACCGGCCGCACCCGCGGGAAGCTGGTCGTCGTGCCGTGACCGCTCCCCGTCCCTGCCGGTGGGAGAGCGCGTGGCGGGGGCCGGCCCTAGGCTGGAGCCTGGCGCCGGAATTCCCCTTCCGGCGTGCACGGCTGCCCGGACGGAGGCGCGCGTGGAGACGACTGGCGAGAAGGACGCACCCACCGCCGTTGTCGTGGTCGACCCGGACGGCGTGGTGAGCGGCTGGAGCGAGGGCGCACTCCTGCTACTCGGCTGGACGGCCGAGGAGACCGTCGGCCGCCCGGTGGCGGACTTCCTGGTCGATCCCCCGCCGGGCTTCCCTGGGAATGGCAGCACCGGGAATGACAGCCCCGGGAGTGACGGCCCGGACCCGACGGGATTGATGGCCGTACGCCACCGGGACGGCTCCACGGTGGACGCCGTGGTGACGGCCCACCCCCTGCGCGGCGCCGACGGCCTGGCGGTGGGCCGCGTGGTCACCGTGCAGCGCTGGGCGCGCCGCCCCGTGATCGCCGACCGGGCCTTCGAACAGTGCCCCTTCGCCCTCGGCGTCTACGACCCCGACCTGCGGTTCCTGTGGGTGAACGCCGCCGCGTGCCGGGTGATCGCGCACACGGAGGAGCAGATCCGCGGTGAGGAGTACCGCGAGCTGTTCCCCGAGCTGCAGGGCGTCCCGTACACCGACAAGCTCTCCGAGGTGGCCAGGACGGGCGTGCCCGCGCGGCTCATCACGATCTTCAAACCGCTGGGCAGCGCCTACGCGAACGCCTGGGCCACCAGCATCTGGCCCGTCCGGGACGCCGGGGGCACGGTGCGCGCGGTCGCCAACTGGGGCTTCGACATGAGCGCCGAGTACTGGGCCCGCCAGCGCCTACTCATCCTCAACGAGGCCACCCGGGGCATCGGCCGGACCCTGGACGTGACCAGCACCGCCCGGGAACTGGCCGAGACCCCGGTGCCGGGCTTCGCCGACCTCGTCACCGTCGACCTCTTCGACGAGGTGCTGCGCGGGGAGGAACCGCCCGCCTCCGCCGCGGTCGCCGCGGGCGGCACCATCACGCTCGGCCGCGCCGCCCGGCACAGCGCGAAGGAGGACCCCGACCTGCCGCCCGGACCGTCCGCGCGGGTCAGCTACGCCCCCGGTTCCGTCGCCGCCCGCTGCATGTCCGCCGGCAGGTCCGTGGTGCAGCTCGCCGCCGAACCCAACCAGGGCGGCGAATGGGCCTTCGGCCCCGGTCTCGCCGCCGATCCCGCCCACTGGCCGCCGGGCACCCCGCTGATCGACCGGTCCATCGCCGCGAAGGGGCTGACCGGCAAGATCACCGTGCCGCTGCTGGCACGCGGCGCCGTGCTCGGCGTCGTCGCCTTCGCCCGCCGCGACCGGCCCGAGGCCTTCACCGCCGACGACCTGATCCTGGCCGAGGAACTGGCCGCCAAGGCCGCCGTCGCCATCGACAACGCCCGCCGGTACACGCGCGAGCACGCCCTCGCGCTGACCCTGCAACGCAGCCTGCTGCCCCAGCGGCTGCCGTACCACGGAGCGATCGACGTGGCCTCCGGCTACCTGCCCGCGGGAGCCGGCGCCGGCGTGGGCGGTGACTGGTTCGACGTCATCGCGCTGTCCGGCGCCCGGGTCGCCCTGGTCGTCGGCGACGTCGTCGGCCACGGCGTGCACGCCTCGGCCAGCATGGGAAGGCTGCGCACGGCGGTCCGCACCCTGGCCGACGTGGACCTGCCGCCCGACGAGCTGCTCACCCACCTGGACGACCTGGTCCTCCACCTCCCCGACGACCCCCGCCCCGACGGCGGCTACGAGCCGACCGGCGAGACCGGCGCCACCTGCCTGTACGCCGTGTACGACCCGGTCTCCCGCCGCTGCGCGATGGCGAGCGCGGGCCATCCGCTGCCCCTGGTCGTCTCGCCGGACGGCACCGGCACCGCCGTCGAAGCGCAGCCGGGGCCCCCGCTCGGCGTCGGCGGGCTGCCGTTCGAGGCGATCGAGATCGAGCTGCCCGAAGGCAGTCTGCTCGCCCTCTACACCGACGGCCTGGTGGAGAGCCGCGAGCGCGGCGCCGAGCAGGGGACCGCCGATCTGCTCCGGGTCCTCAGCGAGCCGGCCGCGTCGCTGGAGGCGCTCTGCGACACGGCGATGAAGGCCATGCTGGCAGAGCACCGCACCGACGACGCGGCCCTGCTGCTCGCCCGCACCCGCGCGCTGGACCCCGACCACGTCGCCGACTGGGACATCGAGTCCGACTTCGCGCAGGTCGCGCACGCCAGGCGGCTGGCCGCCGACCAACTGGCCGTCTGGGGCCTGGAGGAGACGGCGTTCGTCACCGAACTGGTCGTCAGCGAGCTCGTCACCAACGCGATCAAGTACGGCCAACCGCCCATCAGGCTGCGGCTGATCCGGAACACCTCGCTGATCTGCGAGGTCTCCGACGGCAGTGACACCTCCCCGCACCTGCGCCGGGCGCGCACCTTCGACGAGGGCGGCCGGGGCCTGATGCTCGTCGCCCAGCTCACCCAGGGCTGGGGCACCCGGCACAGCACCAGCGGCAAGACCATCTGGTGCGCCCAGAGCCTCGGCCCGACGTGATCCCGGACGCCGCCGGCCCACGACGCGGCCGTGCCGGACGGGACGGTCCGGCACGGTCGGGTGACGGCCCTCGGACTACTCCTGCTTCTCGCCGGAGGCGTAGCGGGAGATGATCAGCGCGATGATGATGATCGCGCCGTTGAGGAACTGGTTCCACAGGGGCGGGACACCGGCCAGGGTCATGACGTTGACCACGAGCTGGAGCGTCAGGACACCGGTGAGGGCGCCGAAGAGCGTGCCGCGGCCGCCGTTGAGGCTGACGCCCCCTATGACGGTGGCGGCGAAGACCTGGAAGATCCAGCCGTTGCCCTGATCGGCGGAGATCGAGCCGTAGTGGCCGGTGTAGAGGACGCCGGCGAAGGCGGCGAGCAGGCCGCCGAGGATCAGCACGGCCCAGGTGATCCGGTCGACGCGGATGCCCGCGGCCCGGGCGGCCTCGGCGTTTCCGCCGATCGCGTACAGCGCACGGCCGTGCCGCAGCCAGGCGAGGGCGCTGCCGCCGATCAGGAAGAGCAGGGCGCAGATCCAGATCGCGGCCGGGACGCCGAGCCAGCTCGCGCTGCCGAGGTAGCGGAAGGAGTCCGGCACGTTGACGATGGACTGGCCCTGGGAGATGGCGACTTGGAGGCCGCGGAGCAGCGTGAGCGCGCCGAGGGTGACGATGAAGCCGTTGAGGCGCAGCTTCAGGATGAGGAAGCCGTTGATCGCGCCGATGAGGGCGCCGACCAGCAGGCACAGGGGGATGGCGGTCCAGGTGGGGAAGAGCCCGAGGCCGTTGAAGCGGGCGCCGTGATCGGGCAGGACGAGCCAGACGGCGATCACCGGGGCGACGCCGATGGTGGATTCCAGGGAGAGGTCCATCCGCCCGGCGATCAGGATGAGCGCCTCGGCGAGGACCAGCAGGCTCAGTTCGGTGGCCTGCTGGCCGACGCCGAGGAGGTTGTCGGAGGTGAGGAACGCCGGCGACACGATGAAGCCGATGACGCCCAGCACGAACAGGACCGGGACGAGCGACAGATCGCGGTAGCGGGCGAGGTCGAGGCGGCGGCCCGCGGGGACGTCGGCCGCCGCGCCGGGGAGCTCGGGGAGCTCAGTGGTGGGAGACATTGCTTTCCTTCGTGTCGGTCGGGCCGGACATGCCCTCCATGGCCGCGACCAGTTCTTCGTCGCTCCAGCCGGATTCGAACTCGGCTACCACGCGCCCCTGGAACATGGCCAGGACGCGGTCGCAGACGCGCAGGTCGTCGAGTTCGTCGGAGACGATCAGGGCGGTCCTCCCGTCGTCGGCGACCTGGCGGATGGTGCCGAGCAGGGATTCCTTGGACTTGATGTCGACGCCGTTGGTCGGGCGGATGGCGACCAGGACGTGCGGCTCGGTGGCCAGCGCGCGGGCGATGACGACCTTCTGCTGGTTGCCTCCGGACAGCGCGGACACCGGGGTGCCGGGGCCGGGGGTCTTGATGTCGAGGTCGCCGATCATGCGCTGGGCGAAGCCGCGCGTGCGCGAGGGCAGGACGGTGCCGTACGGGCCGAGCTGGTCGGTGACGGTGAGGGTCGCGTTCTCGGCGACGCTGCGCTGCGGGATCAGTCCCTGGATGTGCCGGTCCTCGGGGACGAACCCGATGCCGGCGGCGAGCGCGGCGGGGACCTTTCCGGTGCGCACCGGTCGTCCGGCGACGGTGACGGTCCCGGCGACCGGCCGGTGCAGTCCCGCGAGGGTCTCGCCGAGCTGGACGTTGCCGCTGGCGGCGGCGCCGGCCAGGCCGACCACCTCGCCGGGCCGGGCGGTCAGGTCGACGTCCCCGTAGTGGCCGGCCAGGCTCAGGCCCGTGACGCCGAGCAGCGGCGGCGCGTCGTCCGGGAGCGCTCGGCCGGTCACCGACCAGCTGGGCTCCACGCCGCGGGAGGACTCGCCGGTCATCGCTTCCACCAGGGCGTGCTGGTCGAGGCCGGCGACCGGGGCGGTGACGATGTGCCGGGCGTCGCGGTAGACCGTGACGGTGCTGCAGAGCTCGTAGACCTCTTGCAGGTGGTGCGAGATGAACAGGAACGCGACGCCCTGCTCCTGGAGTCCGCGCAGTTTGGCGAAGAGCTTCTCGATGCCGCGGGCGTCGAGCTTGGCGGTGGGCTCGTCCAGGATGATGAACCGGGCGCCGAAGGACAGTGCGCGGGCGATCTCGACGAACTGGCGCTGCTCGACGGTGAGGTCCTCGGCGCGGGCCGTCGGGTCGACGTCCACGCCGTACTCGGCGAGCAACTCGCTCGCCCGGTGCCGCAGTCGCTTCCAGCTGATCGGGCGCAGCGCGCCGGTGCTCTGCCGGTCCAAGAAGAGGTTCTCCGCGACGGTCAGCGCGGGGATGATCGTGGAGCGCTGGTAGACGCAGGCGACGCGCGAGCGCCAGGCGTCGGTGTCGCCCGGGGCGGGGGCGGGTTCGCCGTTGTACCGCAGGGTGCCGGTGTCGGGGTTCTGCAGCCCGGTGAGGATCGAGACGAGGGTGGATTTGCCCGCGCCGTTGCGCCCGACCAGGGCGTGCGATTCACCGGGGGCGACCGAGATGCGGGCGTCGCTGAGGGCGACGGTGGCGCCGAAGCGCTTGCTGATCCCGTCGGCCTCGACGACGGGGCCCCGGACGGGGCTGGGATCCGCCATGGCGGGGTGTCCTCTCCGTGGGTCCCGCGGGCGGGCGGGCCATCGGCCTGGGTGCCGTGCTCCGCCTGCCCGCGGGGGCTTGGTCACTTGCTGACGTTGTTGCCCCACAGGGCCTTGTCGTCGACGTTGTCCTTGGTGACCAGGGGCGCGGGGAGCTGGTCCTCCAGGCCGTTGGGCAGCTGGATGATGGTGGAGTCGTGGTCGGTCGCGCCGGGCTGGAAGGTCTTGCCCTCGGCACCCGCCTGCGCGTAGAAGAGCGCGTACTTGGCGTACAGGTCGGCGGGCTGGGAGACGGTGGCGTCGATGTCGCCCTTGCGGATGGCGTCGAACTCCTGCGGGATGCCGTCGTTGGAGACGATGGCGATGTGGCCCGGCTGGCCCGCCGGCTTGAGCAGGTCCTTCTGCTGGAGCAGGGCGAGGGTCGGCTGCAGGAAGACGCCGCCGGCCTGCATGTAGATCCCGCCGAGGTCGGCGTTGGCGGCGAGCGTGGACTGGAGCTTCGCGGAGGCGACGTCGCCCTTCCAGTCGGTGGCGAGCTCGATCACCTGGATGTCGGGGAACTTCTCCTTCATGCAGGCGGCGAAGGCCTCGGAGCGGTCGCGGCCGTTGATGGAGCTGAGCGCGCCCTGGAGTTCGGCGACCTTGCCCTTGCCGCCGAGCTGCTTGCCGAGGAATTCACAGGCCTTGGTGCCGTAGGCCTTGTTGTCGGCGCGCACGACCATGTAGACGTTGCCCTTGTCGGGCCGGGTGTCGATGCTGACGACCGGGATCTTCTTGGCGGAGAGCTGGTCCAGGGTGGAGGCGATCGCCCCGGTGTCCTGCGGGGCCATGACGACGGCCTTGGCCCCGGTGTTCTGGAAGACCTGGACGTTGGCGACCAGCTTGGTCACGTCGTTCTGCGAGTTGCTCACCGGCAGGGTGTTCAGGCCCTGGGAGGAGGCGCCCTGCTTGATGTACTGCGCGTAGGAGTTCCAGAAGTCGGAGTCCGCGCGGGGCAGGTCGATGCCGATCGCGGGCTTGCCGCCGCCGGAGGCGGAGGAGGTCGAGTCGCTGCCGCGGTTGCAGGCCGTGGCGAACCCCGCCAGGAGGGCCACGGCGGCGGCCGTAGCCGCGATTCTGGAGGAGCGAGGCTTCATGGTGCTGGGTCTCCTTGGCTGGGAAGGCCGGCGCCGCCGCGGCGCGGGTGGGGGCGGATCGCGAGGCGTCCGGGCATCCGGCGGCAGTCATCGGATGGCTGCTGGTGACGAGGACTTTACGAGCCGGAAATCCGACTGACAAGAGGAAACCTCGGATGATTCCCAACCGTGATCCGCACCCCCTCCCGCACCTCAACCAGGGCCCAATTACGCGGTTTCACCTGCACAGTTGAGGGCGAGTCCGGGCAGCCCGCGAGCAAACATCGGAGGAATCCTTGCGATGCCCGAGGCAGCCTCGTATGGTCGTGACACCACGGATACATCCGATGTGTTGATGGGAGCCACCATGAAGCTGCTGCGAGTCGGCGAGCCGGGAGCGGAGACGCCGGCCGTCCGCGACGAGGACGGAACGGTCTACGCCCTCGCGGGCCTGACCGGGGACATCGACGGGGCCTTCCTCGCCTCGGGCGGGATCGGCCGGGTCCGCGCCGCACTGGCCGAGGGTTCGCTGCCCGTCGTGGACGCGTCCGACCTGCGGATCGCGGCCCCCGTCGCCCGCCCCGGCAAGGTGGTCTGCATCGGCCTCAACTACCGCGACCACGCCGAGGAGACCGGCGCCGCCGTCCCCGAGCGGCCGGTGGTCTTCATGAAGGACCCGTCCACGGTCGTCGGACCCTTCGACGAGGTCCTGATCCCGCGCGGCTCGGTGAAGACCGACTGGGAGGTCGAGCTCGCCGTCGTCATCGGCCGCCGGGCCCGCTACCTCGCCGACCCGGGCGAGGCGGCGCAGTGCATCGCGGGCTACGCGATCAGCAACGACGTCTCCGAGCGGGAGTTCCAGCTGGAGTTCTCCGCCCAGTGGGACATCGGCAAGTCCTGCGAGACCTTCAACCCGCTCGGCCCCTGGCTGGTCACCCCGGACGAGGCCGGCGACCCGCAGGACCTCGCGCTGCGGCTGAGCGTCAACGGCGAGCAGCGCCAGGACGGCAGCACCAAGAACATGATCTTCGACGTCGCCTACCTGGTCTGGTACCTCAGCCAGTACATGGTGCTCAACCCCGGCGACGTCATCAACACCGGCACCCCCGCCGGCGTGGCCCTCGGCCTGCCCGGCACCCCCTACCTGCGCGCGGGCGACACCGTCGAGCTGTCCATCGACGGCCTCGGCACCCAGCGCCAGACGTTCATCAACGCGTGAAAGGCACCCCCTTGTCCGCAACCACTGCGCGGATCACCGCCGTCGACACCTACGACATCCGCTTCCCCACCTCGCGGGAGCTGGACGGGTCCGACGCGATGAACCCCGACCCCGACTACTCCGCCGCCTATGTCGTCCTGCGGACCTCCGACGGCGGCCCCGAGGGCCACGGCTTCACCTTCACCATCGGACGCGGCAACGACGTCCAGGTGGCTGCCATCGACGCGCTCCGCCCGCACGTCCTCGGGCGCCCGGTCGCCGAGCTCTGCGCCGACCCCGGCTCGCTCTACCACGACCTGATCGGCGACAGCCAGCTGCGCTGGCTCGGCCCCGAGAAGGGCGTGATGCACATGGCCATCGGCGCCGTCGTCAACGCCGTCTGGGACCTCGCCGCCAAGGCGGAGGGCAAGCCGCTGTGGCAGCTGCTCGCCGACGCCGACCCCGCCTGGCTCGTCTCCCAGGTCGACTTCCGCTACATCGCCGACGCCATCACCCCCGACGAGGCCCTGGAGCTGCTGACCAAGGGCAAGGAGGGCGCCGCCGAACGCGCCGCCCGGCTCCTCGAGCGCGGCTACCCCGCCTACACCACCTCCCCCGGCTGGCTCGGCTACTCCGACGAGAAGCTCACCCGCCTCGCCAAGGCGGCCATCGCCGACGGCTTCACCCAGATCAAGCTCAAGGTCGGCGCCGACCTCGCCGACGACATCCGCCGCTGCCGCGCCGCCCGCGCCGCCGTCGGACCCGACATCCGGATGGCCATCGACGCCAACCAGCGCTGGAACGTCGGCGAGGCCATCGAGTGGACCAACGCCCTCGCCGAGTTCGACCCGTACTGGATCGAGGAGCCCACCAGCCCCGACGACGTCCTCGGCCACGCCAGCGTCCGCCGCGGCGTCCACCCGGTCAAGGTCGCCACCGGCGAGCACGTGCAGAACCGCATCGTGTTCAAGCAGCTGCTCCAGGCCGACGCGATCGACGTCCTCCAGCTGGACTCCGCGCGGGTCGGCGGCGTCAACGAGAACCTCGCGATCCTCCTGCTGGCCGCGAAGTTCGGCGTCCCGGTGTGCCCGCACGCCGGCGGCGTGGGCCTGTGCGAGCTCGTCCAGCACCTGTCCATGTTCGACTACGTGGCGCTCACCGGCACCACCGAGGACCGCGTCATCGAGTTCGTCGACCACCTCCACGAGCACTTCCTCGACCCCGTGGTGATCACCGACGGCCACTACCGCGCGCCCACCGCGCCCGGGTTCTCCGCCGCCATGCACCAGTCCGCACTGGACACCTACCACTACCCGCGCGGTACGTTCTGGGCCGCCGAACTGACGCAGACGGAGGGGGCAAGCGCATGACGACCGCAGAACTCGACGGACTGACGGCGCTCGTCACCGGCGGCGCCTCCGGGATCGGCCTCGCCACCGCGTCCCTGCTCGCGGAGCGCGGCGCCCGCGTGGCCGTCCTCGACCTCGACCCGTCGGGGGTGAAGGAGCCGCTGCTGGGCTTCACCGCCGACGTCAGCGACGACGCCTCCGTGCGCGACGGCGTCCGGGCGGCGGCCGAGGCCCTCGGCGGGATCGACATCCTGGTCAACAACGCGGGCATCGGCGCGATCGGAACCGTGGAGGACAACCTCGACGAGCAGTGGCACCGCGTCCTCGATGTCAACCTGCTCGGCGTCGTGCGCACCACCCGGGCCGCCCTTCCGCACCTGCGCCGCTCGACCCGGGCCGCGGTGGTGAACACCTGCTCCATCGCCGCCACCGCCGGCCTGCCCCAGCGCGCGCTCTACTCGGCCAGCAAGGGCGCCGTGCTCTCGCTCACCCTGGCCATGGCCGCCGACCACGTCCGCGAGGGCATCCGGGTCAACTGCGTCAACCCCGGCACCGTGGACACCCCGTGGGTCGGACGGCTGCTGAACTCCGCGGACGACCCGGCCGCCGAGCGCGCGGCACTCGACAGCCGCCAGCCGCACGGCCGCCTGGTCACCGCCGAGGAGGTCGCCGCCGCCGTCGCCTACCTGGCCTCCCCGGCCGCCGGCAGCGTCACCGGCACGGCCCTGCAGGTCGACGGCGGCATGGCGGGCCTGCGCCTGCGGCCGGAGCCGCGGCCGTGACCCCGCGCACCCGGCCGCTGGGCCGCAGCGCCGTGGAGGTGGGCGAACTCGCCTTCGGCGCCGCGGGTATCGGCAACCTGTTCACACCGGTGTCCGACGCCGACGCCGAAGCGGCCGTCGCCGCCGCCTGGGAGTCCGGTGTCCGCTACTTCGACACCGCCCCGCACTACGGCCTGGGCCTGTCCGAGCGTCGGCTCGGTCGGGCCCTGGCCGGGTTCCCCCGGCACGAGTACACGCTGTCCACCAAGGTCGGCCGCCTGCTGCGGCCGGCCCCGGAGCCGGCCGGCGACGACCTCGCCAACGGCTTCGCCGTCCCCGCCACCCACCGCCGGATCTGGGACTTCAGCGCCGTGGGCGTCCGCCGGTCGATCGAGGACAGCCTGGAGCGGCTCGGCCTGGACCGGATCGACGTCGTCTACCTCCACGACCCGGACGACCACGCGGAGCAGGCGCTCGGCGAGGCCTACCCCGAACTGGCCCGGCTGCGCGACGAGGGCATGGTCGGCGCCATCGGGGTCGGGATGAACCAGGCCGAGCTCCTCGCCCGCTTCATCCGCGAGACCGACCTCGACGCCGTCCTCCTGGCCGGCCGCTACAGCCTCCTCGACCAGCGCGGGCTCACCGAGTTGCTGCCGCTCGCCGCCGAACGCGGCGTCGGCGTCGTCATCGGCGGCGTCTTCAACTCCGGCCTGCTCGCCGACCCGCGCCCCGGCGCCACCTTCGACTACGCCGCCGCGCCCGAGGAACTCCTCACCCGGGCGCTCGACCTCAAGGCCGTCTGCGAGCGGCACGGCGTGCCGCTGCGCGCAGCGGCACTGCGCTTCCCGTTCGGACACCCCGCCGTGGCGGGCGTCCTGGTCGGCACCCGCAGCGCTGCCGAGGTCCGGGACTCCGCCGCGATGCTGCGCCACCCGGTGCCCGCCGCGCTCTGGACCGAACTCAAGGACCGCGGGCTGCTTCCCGCGGACGTACCGACCCCGGAGGGCACCGGCTGATGCGCGTCGCGCTCTTCATCACGTGTTTCAACGACACGATGTTCCCCGGCACCGGCCGGGCCGTCGTGAGCGTCCTCGAACGGCTCGGCCACACCGTCGAGTTCCCCATGGAACAGACCTGCTGCGGGCAGATGCACGTCAACACCGGCTACCCGGCGGAGGGCGCGCCGCTGGTGACCCGGTTCGCGCGCACCTTCGGCGCGTACGACGCCGTCGTCACCCCGTCCGCCTCCTGCGCCGGCCTGGTCCGGGACCACCACCCCGTCCTCGCCGAGGAGTACGGAACCCCGGGGCTGCGCCGGCAGGTCGCCGAACTGGCGCCCCGGGTACACGAGTTCACCGAGTTCCTGACCGACGTCCTCGGCGTCACCGACGTCGGCGCCCGCTTCCCGCACCGTGTCACCTACCACCCCACCTGCCACTCGCTGCGCGGACTGCGCCTCGGCGACCGCCCACAGCGGCTGCTGCGGGCGGTCGAGGACCTCGACCTGGTCGAGCTCCCGACCGCCGAATCGTGCTGCGGCTTCGGCGGCACCTTCGCCGTCAAGAACTCCGCGACCTCCGCCGCGATGCTCGCCGACAAGGTCGAGGACGTCCTCGGGACGGGCGCCGAAGTCCTGTGCACGGCCGACAACTCCTGTCTGATGCACATCGGCGGCGGCCTGTCCCGGCAGGGCGCGGCGGTGCGGACCATGCACCTGGCCGAGATCCTCGCCGCCACCGAAGGAGTGAGAACGTGACCGCCCCCGGCGACCGCGGAGTGGTCTGGCTGGGCTCGCCGTCCTTCCCCGACGCCGCCCGCGAGGCCCTCGGCAACACCCGGCTGCGGGCCAACCTGAAGCGGGCGACGACCGTCATCCGCGACAAGCGGCTCGCCGTCGCCTCGGAGCTGGACGACTGGGAGGCGCTGCGCGACGCCGCCGACGCCGTCAAGACGCGGACCCTGCGCCACCTCGACCACCACCTCGTCCGGCTGGAGGAGTCGGTCACCGCGGCGGGCGGGACGGTGCACTGGGCCGCCGACGCCGCCGACGCCAACCGCATCGTCACCGAGCTGGTGCGCGCCACCGGCGAGCGCGAGGTCGTGAAGGTCAAGTCGATGGCCACCCAGGAGATCGGGCTCAACGAGGCGCTCGCCGAGGCCGGCATCACCGCCTACGAGACGGACCTCGCCGAACTGATCGTCCAGCTCGGCGACGACCGCCCCTCCCACATCCTGGTCCCGGCGATCCACCGCAACCGCACCGAGGTCCGCGACCTGTTCACCGAGCGGATGGGCGAGTGGGGGCAACCGGCCCCCGAGGGGCTCACCGACGAGCCCGCCGAGCTCGCCGAGGCCGCCCGCCGGCACCTGCGGGAGAAGTTCCTCCGTGCGAAGGTCGCCGTCTCCGGCGCCAACTTCGCCGTCGCCGACACCGGCACCGTCGTCGTGGTCGAGTCCGAGGGCAACGGCCGGATGTGCCTGACCCTGCCCGAGACCCTGATCACCGTCATGGGCATCGAGAAGGTCGTGCCCACCTGGGCCGACCTGGAGGTGTTCCTCCAGCTACTGCCCCGCTCCTCCACCGGCGAGCGGATGAACCCGTACACCTCCACCTGGTCCGGCACCACGGAGTCCGACGGCCCGTCGGCGTTCCACCTCGTGCTGCTCGACAACGGCCGCACCGACACCCTCGCCGACACCGTCGGCCGCCAGGCCCTGGCCTGCATCCGCTGCTCGGCCTGCCTCAACGTCTGCCCGGTCTTCGAGCGCACCGGCGGACACGCCTACGGCTCGGTCTACCCGGGGCCGATCGGCGCCGTCCTCACCCCGCAGCTGGTCGGCGTCGGCAGTGACACTCAAAGCAGCGCTGCCAGCCTGCCGTTCGCCTCCACCCTGTGCGGGGCGTGCTACGACGCCTGCCCGGTGAAGATCGACATTCCGAAGCTCCTGGTCCACCTGCGGGCCTCGGCGGTCCGGGCCAAGCGGAGCAACGGGCGCCTGCCCGGCGCGGAGGCACTCGCGATGAAGGCGGCCGCCACCGTCCTCGACTCCCCCGCGCTGCTGACCGCCGCCCAGAAGGCGGCCTCGCTCGGCGGCCGGGCCCTCGCCCGGAACGGACGGATCGGCAAGCTGCCCGGCCCCGGCCCCCTGGGCGCCTGGTCCGCCGACCGCGACACCCCCGCGCCGCCCGCTGAGTCGTTCCGCGCCTGGTGGCGCAAGAACCGGGAGGGAAAGTGACGAGCACCCGCGAGGCCGTCCTCACCCGGATCCGCGCCGCCCTCGCGGACGTCCCCGCCGACGAAGGCCCGGACGACGTCCCCGTCCCCCGTGACTACCGGCACGGCCACACCGCCCCCGGCGAGGACCTCACGGCGCTGTTCGCCGAGCGGGTCGCCGACTACCGCGCCACCGTCACCCGGACCGACCCGGCCGGCCTGCCGGGGGCCATCGCCGCCGCCCTCACCGCGCGCGGAGCCACGCGCCTGGCGGTGCCCGACGGCTTCCCCGACGAGCTCCTGCCGCCCGGGAACCGGGAATGGCACCGGGAGCCCCTCGACGTCCCCGCCCTGGACGCCCTGGACGGCGCCGTCACCCTCGCGGCCGTCGGGATCGCCGTCACCGGCACCATCGTCCTGGACACCGGGCCGGGCCAGGGCAGGCGCGCGCTCACCCTCGTCCCCGACTACCACCTGTGCGTCGTCCGCGCCGAGCAGATCGTCGACGACGTCCCCGCGGCGCTGGCGCGCCTGGACCCGCGCCTGCCGTTGACCTTCGTCTCCGGCCCCTCCGCGACCAGCGACATCGAACTCACCCGGGTCGAGGGCGTGCACGGGCCCCGGACCCTGGACGTGATCATCGTCGACCCCGCCGGCACCACCGGCCCGCCCCACCCCGAGCACTCGGAGCAGCCATGAGGATCGCCCTGCACACCCGCGTCCGCGAGGACCGGATCGAGGAGTACGAGGCCGCGCACCGCGAGGTACCGGCCGAACTCACCGACGCCATCAGGGCCGCCGGCGTGACCTCCTGGACCATCTGGCGCAGCGGGTCCGAGCTGTTCCACCTGCTGGAGTGCGAGGACTACGCCCGGCTGCTCGCCGAGCTGGAGCACCTCCCGGTCAACATCGCCTGGCAGGCGCGGATGGCCGAGCTCCTCGACGTCGTCCACGACTACTCCGAGGCGGGCGGCGCGGCCGGGCTCCCCGTCGTGTGGGAGCTGTGACGACCGTCCGGGGCGGCCGCGGTGCTTCCGGGCCCCGCGGCCGCCCCGGACGGAACCCGTATGCTGCGAAGATCAGATGACCAGGAGGGCGTAGTCGTGCCAGTCACCGACGAGGCGATCGAGAAGATCAAGGCCATGATCGTGAGCGGTGAGCTCCGCCCCGGTGAGCGCCTGCCGAAGGAGGCGGACCTCGCGGACCGGCTCGGCCTCTCCCGCAACTCCCTGCGGGAGGCGGTCAAGGCCCTCTCGCTTATCCGGGTGCTCGACGTGCGCCAGGGCGACGGCACGTACGTGACCAGCCTGGAGCCCGAAGTCCTGCTGGACGCGCTGGGCTTCGTCGTCGACTTCCACCAGGACAACACGGTCCTGGAGTTCCTGGAGGTCCGCCGCATCCTGGAGCCGGCCGCCACCGCGATGGCCGCCCGGGTCATGTCCGACGAGGACATCGCCGCCCTGCGCGACATGCTGGAGGGCCTGCCCGAGGACGCGTCGCTCGACGAACTCATCGCCAACGACCTGGAGTTCCACCACCTGATCGCGGCCGGGTCGGGCAACACCGTGCTCTGCTCGCTGATCGACGGCCTGTCCGGCCCCACCACGCGCGCACGGATCTGGCGCGGGCTGACGGAGGAGGACGCGGTGGCCCGCACCCGCCAGCAGCACCGCGCCATCCTCGACGCCATCGCCCGCCGCATGCCCGAGGTCGCCCACGCCTGGGCGACCGCACACGTCGCCGGGGTCGAACAGTGGCTCCGCGACACCCTCGGCAAGGCGGAGTCGCACCTCTGGGCCGACCAGGAGGTGTGACCGGCCCGGCGGCGCCGGAAGGAACGAGCGGTCACCCGCCCGCCCGGCACGTTCTCAGGCGGCGAGCAGGGTGCGGTACTGCTCGGCGTGGGCCTTGAGTTCCACGTCGGAGACCAGGCGGGCGCCGAACAGCACGAGGGGCTCGGCGAGCCGCATGCCCGTCAGGTGGGCCGTGGCGTCCAGCGGGGCCATCAGCTGCGCCATGGTGAAGCGGTTTCGGCCCTCGGGCGCGTAGGCGTCCTCGGGTGCGCCGGTGGAGGTGACCAGCCGGAGGGTCTTGCCGTGCAGCGCGGTGCCGCCGGTGCCGTAGGCGAACCCGTACGCCAGCACCTGGTCGATCCAGGTCTTGAGCACGGCCGGCACCGAGTACCAGTGCCAGGGGAACTGCCAGACGATCCGGTCGTGCGCGCGCAGCAGCGCCTGTTCGCGCTCGACGTCGATCCGCCCGTCGGGGTAGGCGGCGGACAGGTCGTGCACGGTGACGTGGTCCAGGTCCCGGACCGCGTCGGCCAGGCCGACCGTGATCCGGGAGGAGCCCGGGTCGGGGTGCGCGACGACGACCAGGGTGCGCGGCGTGGCGGAGAGGTTCATGTCCTGGTGCTCCCTCGGTGGGTGCGGCGGTCAATGTGACGGATCGTTCCGTCACCCATGTTGTGACGGAACGATCCGTCTGTCAAAGTTGCGACTGAGGACGGCCGGATCGGATCGCAGCACCAGCACCAGCCCCCAGGAGGAAGCCATGGCCCGCAGGACGGCACAGGAGAACCGGCGGCACGTCCTGGACGTGGCGGGCGACCTCTACTACCAGCGCGGCATCCGCGCGGTCGGCATGGACCTGGTGGTCAAGGAGAGCGGCGTCGGCAACGCGACCGTCTACCGCCAGTTCCCCACCAAGGACGCCCTCGCCACCGCTTACGTGGAGGACCGGGCGGAGCGCTGGCTGGCCGGCCTGCGCGAGGCCGCCGACCAAGTGGCCGAGCCACGCGAGAAGCTGGTCGCGGTCTTCGCCGCGGTCACCGGCCACACCGGGCGGGACGGCTTCCGGGGCTGCCCGATGCTCAACACCAACACCGAGTTCCCCGATCCCGAGCACCCCGCCAACCAGGTCGCCAAGGCCCACAAAGTGCAGCTCCGCGACTGGCTGCGCGACCTGGCCGCCGACGCCCGCGCCGCCGACCCCGAGCAGCTCGCCGACGAGCTCCTGCTGGTCCTCAACGGCGCCTACGCCACCGCCACCGTCCTCGGCCCCGACGGTCCCGCCCGCCGCACCACCGACCTGGCCCGGCGCCTGGTGCACAGCGCCTGCCCCGCCCCGGACGGCGCCGCCTGAGAACGTGCCGGGCCGGCGGGTGACCACTCGCCCTTGAGGCCGCCGGCGGGGAGGGTGGGCCCTTACGACCCGCCCGCACCGGATTGATCCGATGACTAAGCATCCTCCGGGCCACCCCATCTGCAAGGCCGAGCCGACGGAGAAGCGGAACAGTGCCGCAAGCCCAGTCGGCCAGGGGCACATATCATCACGTTGACCTGCTGATTCTCCCCAATTCAGAGCAGACTGCCCGCCTTCTTGAGAACGTTCACCCGCTCCCGGCATGAACGCGGAGCGGCCTTGATTCATCCGACATATCGCCGTCAGATGTCTTGACACGCCACTCCGTGCGCCGCCATACATGTACCTGACTCGCCAGGCCACTCCCTTTGCGAGCATTCCAGGACATATGGAGCATCCATGCCACGATCCATCAGCCGGAGAAGCATGCTCACCGGCCTGGCAGTTGCCACCGCCGCCACGGTCATCGGACCCGTCGGCAGCCGGGCCCAGGCCGCCGCGACCGGGGACGCCGTGACCGCGGACGCCGCGACCGGAGGCGCCGCACTGCCCCTCGTCCCGCTGCGCGTCCCGAAGCTCGACCAAGGGGCCTGGCAGCAGCCGGACAGCAAGATCCAGTGGATGCGCGACAACAAGGTGTCCATGTTCATCCACTGGGGCGTCTACTCGGCAGCGGCCCAGGGTGAGTGGAACATGTTCTACTCGAAGACCGCGCCGACCTCCTACCGGGCGCAGTGGGCCGGCTCGTTCGCCAGCCAGTCCCAGTCCTACGACCCCGCCGCCTGGGCGCAGCTGGCCAAGGACCTCGGCGCCGCCGAAGTCGTCCTGACCACCCGTCACCACGAGGGGTTCGCGCTGTGGCCCAGCGGCCACCCCAATGCCTGGACCACCGGCTCCGCCCCCTTCCCGGCCGGCACGGACTTCGTCAAGGGCTACGTGAACGCCGTGCGCGCGGCGGGCCTGCGGGTCGGGCTCTACTACTCGCCGATCGACTGGCGCTACCCCGGCTACTACGACGTGAGCGGCTCGAAGCCGCCGAGCCCCGCGCTCACCTCCGACTGCGTACTGCCGAACAGCGTCTACCCGTGGAACTACGAGGGCTCCGACCCGGCGGGTTTCGACTACCACGAGAACGCCCGGATCATGAAGAACGAGGTGTACCAGTCCGTGAAGGAGCTGGTCACCGACTACGGCGCGATCGACGACATCTGGTGGGACGGCGGCTGGCTGGCGCAGCAGGGCACCGACGCGTCGGGGTCGTTCTTCTGGGAGCCCGGTCAGTACCGGGACGGCGGCAACGGCTGGCAGGTGGACGCCGCGTACGGCGACACCGAGACGGGCACCGGCAGGCCGCTGGGCCTCACCGGCGTGCTGCGCCGGCACCAGCCGAACGCCGTGTCCAACTCCCGCTCGGGATGGGTGGGCGACTACGACCTCGACGAGGGCTCCGGCGTGCCGAGCGGTCCGATCCGGTACGGCCGCCTGGTCCAGAAGACGTTCAGCGTCGGCGGGAGCTGGGGGTACAGCGGCAACTCCGCCATGCCCTTCTCCCAAGCGCTGGGCCTGTTCGTCAACTCCTTCGTCCGCGACATGTCCGTGCTCGTCAACGTCGGCCCGGACGCGACCGGTACGGTCCCGAGTACGCAGGCCGCGGTGATCCGCCAACTCGGCGGCTTCATGAACGCCAACCGGGAGGCCGTGTACAACACCCGCGGCGGCCCGTGGAACCCGGTGGACGGCCAGTACGGCTTCACGTTCGCCGACCGGACCGTCTACGCACACCTGCTGGCCGGGTACAACGGCGGCAGCAGCTTCACGACGCCGTCCCTGGGCGATGCGAACGTCACCTCGGTCTACGACGTGGTCTCCAAGAGCGCGCTGTCCTTCGGCGCGGCGAGCGGGAACGCCGTCACCATCACGGGCATCGACCGCACCCGCTACCCCGACGACACGATCGTGGCGATCGTGCTCGACCGCCCGGTGGTGCCGACGGACATCGCCCGCGGCTGCCCGGCCACGGCCGACGGTTCGGAGACCTCGCACGGGAACGTTCCGGCCAACGCGTTCGACGGGGACACCTCCAGCCGCTGGTGCGCGGCCGACGGGAACACCGGCCACTGGCTGCAGGCCGACCTCGGCTCGGTGCGGCCGGTCACGGGCGCGCGGATCGCCTGGGAACTGCCGGGGCACGCCTACCAGTTCCGGATCGACGGTTCCGCCGACGGGTCCACCTGGTCGACGCTCGCCGACCTGACCGGGAACTCCTCCGCCGTGCAGGTGCAGACCGCGACGTTCACGGCCCGGACCCGCTACGTCCGGGTGACCGTCACCGGTGGTGTGAACGCTAACACGTGGGCGTCGATCCGCTCGCTGGAGGTCTACGACCGCGCCTTCCTGGACCCGTCCCTGTAGGATCCTCCCCCGCTTGACCAACGCGTGTGTGGGGGGGGGGGGGGGCGCCGCGGCCCCAGACCAGGGTTGTGTGGGGCGGCGCCCGCCCTCGATTACGGGGGACTCGCTCCGCAGGGCCCCCGGGTGGAGGACTCGGCTGCCCTC